>JAYEKC010000278.1:0-3094 GCA_034716715.1 Gemmatimonadota bacterium
GCGCATTACCGCCTCCACCGTGAACGGCGGCCTCGACATCGACGGCGTGGACTCGGAGGTCGTGGCCCGCACCGTGAACGGCAGCATCACCGCGCGGTCCAACGGCGGGCCGGTGAGCGCAAAGACGACCAACGGGTCGCTCACCATCCGCACCGGGCAGCTGGGCAACGAGCGCCTCGAATACTCGACGGTGAACGGCCAGATCACGCTCGAGATGCCGTCCGGGACCAACGCCGATATCGAGCTGCACACCGTGAACGGGTCCATCTCGACAGATTTTCCGCTCACGATCGAAGGCCGGTTCAACAACCGGAGCGTGCGCGGCAGCGTGGGCAAGGGCGGGCCGCTCGTGCGGCTCAGTACGGTGAACGGCAGCATCTCGCTCAGAAAGGGCTGAGCGGCGCAGCGGGCGGCCGGCCGGGTCCGCCCGTCCGCCACGCCCGGCGGCCTGCGAGGGCGGAAACCCCCTGAAGGGGCCGTGCGTAAGGGGAGCATCGGAGGTCAACGATGCTCCCCAGCTTGTTTCCGGCAGCCGCCCGCCCAGGTCGCGCCGAACGCCACGCAGGCCGCGCGGCGCTCGCCACGCTGATCGCGGCCACCTCGCTCACGGCCGTTGCCTGTGACGAAGGCGGCGGCCCACGGCAGGAGGACCCCAACGCGTTCGCCTGGAACGGCACGGTGGCCGCGCCGGGCGTTGTCCGCATCCGGAACACCATCGGGCCCATCACGGTATCGCCGTCGGCCGACGGCCAGGTGCACGTCCGCGCGGCCGTAAGCTGGTCGAAGGGCGACCCGAAGAAGGACATCCGCTACGACGTCGTGCCCGAGGCGAACGCCGTCACGGTCTGCGCCATCTGGGGCAGCGGGAATTGCTCGGCCACCGGCTACAACAGCGGCAAGAAGAACGACGGCATCAGCATCAACCTCAACAACCACACGAACGCACGCGTGTCGTTCGCCGTCGAGGTGCCGGCGGGGCTCCGCGTGGACGCCTGGACGCTCACCGGCGACGTGACGGTGCGGGCGGCCGCCCCCGTCGTGGCGCGCGCCATTGACGGCGACATCAAGGTCGGGACGTCGGTTGGCCCGGTCACGGGCGAAACCCTGAACGGCGACGTGGACATCCGGATGACGACCATCGGCGATACGGGCGCCGTGCGGGCCGAGTCCAAGAACGGCGACGCGGTTGCCTACGTTCCCGAGATCCGCGACGGCGTGATCGCCGCGAGTACGCTGAACGGCAAGATTGGCAGCGACTTTGGCGACTTCGGCACGACGCGGGACGGAATCAACAAGCGCTTCGACTGGACCCTCGGCGCCGGAACGCGCCGCTACGAGGTCTCCTCGCTGAACGGCTCGGCGTACCTTCGCCTGATCAACCCCGACGGCACCGTTGGCCCAGCCCCGGCCGGTCAGGCCGCGTCGGGCGCCGACAGGCCGTCCTCCGGCACGAAGGCCGCCCGCAAGCAGCCGAGATAGGAGCCCGCTTGTCATAAGTCACGACATCACAATGGGTTAGATATCCGGAACGACCGGGGACGCGAATTGCTATAATTCGGTGTCCCCAGCTTTTCGGAGCGATATCAGAAATGGGCTTTTCGCGGTACTACGCTGCACAGACCCCGGGCCTCGTCCTCACAGGCGAGCAGCGTGCCACGCTGGTTCGCCGGACCTATACCCTGGTCCTGGCGTGCGTGTTCATCACCCTCGGCGGCACGTGGTTCGGGCTCCAGAACGAGTCCATCCTGGTGGCGGTCGCACAGCACCCCATCATCACGATGCTGCTCTCTTTCGGCGCGGCGGCCGTGTGGTTCGCCTATACCTCTCTGTCGCCCAGCTCCGAGGGCTATGACTTCCTCACACCGGCCGTCATCGCCGGCACGCCCCTGATGCTGCGCGTCCTGCAGAAGCCTCTGGACAAACTGCTCGGGCCGCTCTACAAGCTACTCAACGCGCTACCTCGCCCCTTGCTGGTCGGGGCCGCACTGGCTGTCCCTGTCGTGCTGGGAGGCATCTTCACGCGGGCGGTCGGCGGCTACGGGGGGCTCCGGCGGTCTGCCTTCGTCTCGGTGATCTTGGGTTACATTCTCACACGGCGACCGGAGAGCATAGCATGAGAAAACTACTGAACTCACTCTCGGCTGTCCAGAAGGCCATACTAATCCTGTCACTTGCTTTCGCGTTGATCACCCTGGCAGCCCCGCCGAGGGTGAACGCCGATGACTGCCTGTCAGACCCCCTCAACGCAGCTGACTGTATGCGCACACCCGGATACGTTCAGACGATCACGATCATCTTCTCAGGCTTGCCGGCAGTGGCAGCGATCATCCCCAACCTCGTCGGGAGCGGCAAGCCACCGGTACCTGCGGGGCCAACAGACACGACGCCCGATCAACCGGATGAGCAACCCACGATCCACTATGTGGTTCAGGTGAGCAGCCAGAGCGTGACGGTCACACCGGAACAGAGCGGGGCATTGGCGATCAAGGCCTGGAAATCGGTGGATGGCGCGCCGTGGACGCCGGCCCCGGAGGTGCAAATCGGGCTTTCCATAAGCCCGGACTCCCCGGATCTCCAGCTCTCTCCCCGAACCGGCACCGGCCAGATGCAAGTCTCCCTCACGGTCGACGAGATGGCAATGGCCGGCATGCGCACTCTGACCATCACAGGTACGGCGCCGGCGGCGAGAACATCCGCCCAGGTCCAGGTGGACGTGCAGACCAGCCCCTACCGGCTCCAGATCAGCCAGGAGCAATTCGAGATCGCTGTGGGCGAGACGGTTGAGCTCATCGTCCAGGCCCTGAAGCGCGATGAGAGCGGCATCTGGGCAGAAGAGCCCGACACACGCATCCGGCCATGGCTGCCGACGGAAAGAGAGTACTTCGACTGGTCACCGCCACCCCCTTACACCAAGGGTGCCAACGAGCTCTACGGAAGCGTTGTGATGCGCATCACCGCGGTCAATGCGGAGAAGGAGAGTGAGCTCTGTTACCTGAGCTTCACGGCCATCTACCCGGATAGAACCGAAATCAACAAACGCGTAGAGATCACGCTCAAAGCTGCGGACTACGAGGTCATATTCCTCTAGAAAGGT
>JAYEKC010000279.1:0-3091 GCA_034716715.1 Gemmatimonadota bacterium
GAAGGGTGGCGGCGGCCAGCCGGCCACGCTCGAGGGCGCCAAGCTGAACATCGTCGTGACGGACGGGAAGGTGACGGTGAACGGCGCGAACGTCATCAAGACGGACGTGATGGCGTCGAACGGCGTCATCCACGTGATTGACACGGTCGTCCTGCCGCCGGAAGGCAAGTAACACCGGCAGGAGGCCAGGCGTGGCGGCGGGGCACGGCGTGGGGCCGTGTCCCGCCCCCGCCATTCACGCCAAACCGGAGCTTCTCCAATGCTGATGCTCATCGTCGCCGGCACGTTCGCCGGCCTTTCCCTGCCGGCTCCGGGGCCGGCGGACTCCCTGCGGTTTCCCGTGGTGGAGGGGACGAACCTCGAGAAGAAGCAGTTCACGCTTCCCGCCGATTTCGCGGGGGCGTGGAACGTGGTGCTCGTCGCGTTTCGGCGGGAACAGCAGGCGGACGTGGACACCTGGATGCCGCACCTGAAGGTGTTGGCGCGCGCACATCCGGCGCTGCGGACCTACGAGCTTCCCACGCTCACCCGTTCGTATCGCTGGATGCGGCGGTATATCGACGGGGGGATGGCCGGAGGCATTCCGGACCGGACGGTGCGCGAGCACACGATCACGCTCTACATCGACAAGGTGCCGTTCAAGCGCGCGCTCGGCATTCCCGACGAGGAACGGATCCGGGTGTTCCTCGTGGCGCGCGACGGCCGCGTGGCGTGGAGTGGGGTCGGGGCGTGGACGGCCGAGGCCGACGCGTCGTTGCGCGCCGCCATGGCCGCCGTTGCCGGCGCTGCGGCCACTCCGGCGGTCAGCGCAGCCGGAACTGGTAGCTGACCTTCACGAACAGCCCGTCGGTTTCCACGCGCGGGCGTTCGCCGAACGAAAACGCCTCGTCCTGCGTGAGCGTGGCGCCGTAGCCGACGTACACCACGCGCCCGGGGCTCGGCAGGTACGTGAGCAGCCAATCCGCGCGCAGCGCGTTGGTGCGGGAGCGGTCGTACGAGGACCACGTCCCATTGTCCGAACGGGAGAGGAGCGGTTCGCCCGTCCGCGGGTCGCGGAGCGCGTCACGGGTGCGGCTCTCGTACTGCCCGATGAACCGCAGCTGCACGGCGCGCGACGCCTGGTACTCGAGCCGGAGCCGCGGGATGTTCGTGAGCAGCACGGCACTGCCGTCGGTGCTGCGCAGGAACTCCTGGTGCAGCATGGTGAGCGTCGCGCGCACCTGCTGCGTGGGACGCAGGTCGAGCGAGGTGCTCACGTCGAGGCGGCGTGCGCGGCCGGTCTCGAGGTACTCCGCGTCGCTCCCGTACGTGACGTTGGCGTTGGCGGCCCACTTCTCGAACTGCGGCGTCTGCATGCGGGCCTGCACCTGCGCCGACGCCACCGGTGCGCCCGGCACGAACGGCACGGTGTCGGTCACGGCCCCCGTGTGCCGGACCACGTACCGGTGGTCGTACGCCTCCGCGTCGAACCGGTCGCGGGGGGGGGGGGGGGGGGGGGGGGGGCGCCCCCCCCCCCCCCCCCCCGGGGGGAGGGGGGGGGCGGGCTGCAGGTTCACGCTCCAGCCGCCGCGCAGCGTGGCGTTCATGTTGAGCGAGAGGCGCGACTCGAGCGCCGACGCACCGCCGAAGAAGCCGCCGTACGTCCACACCGACCGGCTGCTGAGGAACATCATCAGCTGCTGCACGCGCGACCCGGACGGGCCAAAGTACGTGTACCGCTGGTTGAGGCTCAGTTCCACGTTGTCCGTCCGGTTCACGAAGCCGGCTTCGGTCCGGAAGTCGGGGCCGATGCCCTGCAGCGAGTTCCGGAATCCGTACGAGCGCCCGCTCCGGTCGATCGACCCCTCCCACAGCTGGCCGAAGCGCGGGCCGGTGCCGGAGTCGGAGATGCTGCCGCCCCCCTGGAACGACACGTTGTAGACGTTGCGGAACACGAACCGGCCGTCCACCGCGCCCACCCGGTTGTACCGGTTCCCGTCCTCGCGATCGGTCGCGACGAACCCCAGGGTGGATTGACTGCCGACGTCGCGCCGCACGCGCACGGCGCCGAAGAGCGGATTGTCCCGGCCCGACGTGCTGTACGTCGCGGCGTCGGCCGCGCCCAGCACCGCCACGTCGCTCGCACCGATCTTGCCCGAGAGCTTCGCCGCGCCCACGGGCTGCACGATCTTTCGCGTGTACACGAGCTGGTTCGGCGTGTCGAACACCTCGCCACCCTCCACGAAGAACGGGCGGAGTTCGGGAAAGAACAGGGCAAACCGCACGTCGCCGGGAATCTGGCCGGCGTCGGCCTCCACCTGCGAGAAGTCGGGGTGGACCGTGGCGTTGAGGGTGAGGTTCGGGCGCACGCCCCACCGGATGTCGCCGCCCACGGCCTGCGACGAGGCGTATCCGAACGGGGCGACGGACGTGCCGGGGATGGTGTCGCGGTGCGCGCCGGCCGTGAGCGAGGTGACGACGGGGGTGACGTCGAGCACGAGGCCACGGTGGAGGTCGCGCAGGCCGCGCAGGCGCCCCGACTGGATGAGCACCGACGAGTTCCCGCGCCGGGCCGGCGCCCACGAGTCCTGGAAGCCGTTGTACTGCGACGTGCGGACGATGTTGAGGCCCCACGTGTCGTTGCCGGGATCGTACCGCACGGCGTTGAACGGCACGCGCAGCTCGACCTCGTAGCCGAAATCCGTGACCCGTCCCTTGGACTCCCAGATCATGTCCTGGTTGAGGTCCGCGCCGCCGAGGTTGAGCCGGGAGAACCCCGGTCCGCCCCCGCCACCCCCGCCGCCCCCGCCGCGGCCCCCGCCGCCCGGCCCCCGGCCCTCGCTGCGCACGCCGTCGGCCTGCACGCCGAGCGGGTTCACGGCAAAGACGAACGCGCGCCGGTTGTCATTGAACGTGTCGAGGATGACCTGAACGTTGTCGTCGTTCTCGATCTTGTCGCGGTCGGCGAGCGTGGCGCGCACCGCGCCGCGGGGCGCGTAGGCGCGGATGCCGAAGTAGATCGCGTCGCGCCCGTACCACACGTAGGCGACCGTCGAGTCCTCGGCCGGGCGCCCGTCGAGCGGGTTGTACTGTGAGAATCCCCGGAGCACGG
>JAYEKC010000280.1:0-3090 GCA_034716715.1 Gemmatimonadota bacterium
CCGAGGGGTTTCAATCCACGCCCGCGCGCGAGCGGGCGACTCTACCACAAGGCGCTGTCGGCGCTGGTGGTGTTTCAATCCACGCCCGCGCGCGAGCGGGCGACGGCTCTTGCGGGGCCACTACCGGCGGGGCTGGTTTCAATCCACGCCCGCGCGCGAGCGGGCGACGCCGGCAATCTAACTGCTTGGCGCACAAGTGCGTCCAACGCGCGACTCGCGAAACTCAGGCCCCACAAAAGGCGACTAGCTCGCCGGCCAGCGTCGTGACCGGCTGAATCAGTTGTCAAACAACGACTTCCAATGCCCCGCGAACCTCAGGGGAAAGGAGCGTTCTCTGAGGGTTCGCGCCGAGGTCATGCAATCAGCGGACCGTCAACATTGATCGCGGGCTTCGCACCATGGTGCTCCACGCGCCGCTCGCCATGCGCACCTAGATAGTAGAACCGCAGGCTGTCTTCAGCGGGCAGATACAGGTCCAGCAACTGGGCCTTGAGCTCGGCCCATTGAGCCGGATCCACTTTGCACTCGAACACCGAGTTCTGCACGCGTTGCCCGAAATCCTGGCATACGCGCGACACGTTGCGGAGTCGCTTTCGGCCTGCCGACGTCGCCGTGGCTACGTCGTAGGTCACGAGAACGAGCACATGGCCTCCTCATTCCTGTCCACCCTCACTTCCACACAAAAGGCGGGTAGGCGTCCAGGTCGCCCCGTAGATGCCGCGCCAACAGCCGCGCCTGCAGGTGAACCAGCAAACCCACGGTCACCTCCTCACCGAGAAATGGGTGCGTCAGTGTGTCCTGCTTGCGCGCCTGGTACGCCGTGAGCACCACTCTCCTTGTGTCATCGTCCATCTCCACGCCGCCGGCCTCGTTCACCCGAAATCCACCCGGTTTTACCTGCTGGCGGTTGATCAGCGACAGCACCAGCCGGTCAACGAGAAACGGGCGGAACTCCTCCATCAAGTCCAAAGCCAGACTCGGCCGGCCGGGTCGGTCGCGATGCAGGAAGCCCACCGCCGCGTCCAGGCCGGCAACTTCACCGGCGGCCCGCGCATCATGCGCGAGCATCGTGTACAGGAACGAGAGCAGCGCGTTGATCGGGTCAAGCGGAGGTCGCCGGTTGCGCCCCTTCAGGACGAACTCGCCGTGCGGCGACGTGATCAGATGATTGAACGCGCCAAAGTAGAGGTTGGCGGCCTCGCCCTCGATGCCGCGCGCGAGGTCCGCCGACGCTGCGGCGCGTACCTGTTCCGCGCACGCGGCGAGTCGGGCCGCTGCGCGCTGCAGGTCGGCCACGCCGGGCGCCTCGGCGCGGTCGCGTGCCCCACGCAATAGCACCGTGCGGGCGTTGGCGATCTTCGCCGCAACAATGTTCCGCACGATGGACAGGGTTGCTGCTGTGTCGTCTGCCCGGCGGTACTGTTCCCGCCTGAGGAGCACGTTCCCCGGTGCGTACCCGTTCACCGCCGCGAGGAATCGCCCATTCGACGTGAGGAATGAGATCGCAATCCCGTTCTCTGCGCACGCGCCCATCAACCACGGGCTACAAGAGACGTTCCCGAAGCACACGATGCCGCCGATGTTGTGCAGCGGCAGCCTGAGCCGCGGCTCGTCGTTGACGCGGACGACCACCGCTTCGCCCTGCTTGGCGACGTAGGCGCCCTCGGTGGTCACGAAGAGCGTATTGAGGTGTTGCTTCACCTCGCCTCCGGGCCGCGGTCCGGGATCGACGCGGAGAGGCTCGCGCTCAGTGCGCGTTCGGTGTACCGACTCGCGCGAGACGCGATCGCGGCGACATCCGGCAGGCACAGCTGATGGAGCGAGCAGGCATCGCACTTCGGCTCCCTCGCGGCCCGGGGTGTGTTCCCGCTCGCAACAAGTTGACGCAGCCGGGCGCACGTGCCCTCCGTGAGTCCACGAAGCTCGTGGTCGAGTATTACGTCCACACGCCGCCGCGTCGCACCATAGAACAGGGCGCCGGCCGGCACGGGAGTGCCCACCATCTCTTCCAGGCACATGGCCTGAGCGCAGAGCTGCACCTCGTCGGCGCGGTGCGACTTTGGCTTGCCGCGCTTGTATTCGACAGGAAACGGGTTGCTCCATCGCCCGTCTGCCGTTCGCCTGAACTCGACCACGTCGGCCTGGCCGATGAGCCCGAGCCGCAATGACCGGATACGGAGACCGCGAACCGTGCGCACCCCGTCGCGCGACTCGTCCGGTCCGTCGTGCGCCTTCTTGTGCAGGTGCTGCCCCTCAACCGTGAGCCGGTTCTCGGCCCATAATCCCTCGATGTGGATCAGGGCGCACTGGCGCTCGCAGAACAGCAGGTGCTGTAGGGCCGATATCGGGAGGAGGGCATCTTCCGCGAACAGGTCGCCGGTCACGACAACTCCGCTACCGTGCGTCGCGCAGCAGCCGGGATATCGCGTCGCGAAGGCCTGGGGCGTCACGTTCCACCACCTGCCAGACGATCGCGAGATCAAATCCTACGTAGTCGTGAATCAGGCGATCCCGCATGCCGGCGATCCTGCTCCACGGGACGTCGGGAGCCAGCGCGCGAGTCACCGCAGAGATACGCTTTGCGGCTTCCCCAAGGATCTCGAGTTGGCGAACGACCGCGTCCTGCGTGCGCGCATCGGCGAGAAAGTCTTCGCGTCCGCCGGTCGTGTATTCTGCGATCCTGGTGAGGGCGTCGTGCATGTGCCCGAGAAAGGCGCGATCGTCCTTCACAGCGGCAGCGCTTCCCTGAGGATCGTGTCCCGCATCCACGGGCTGATGCCGCCGCTGCTCACCACATCGACCTTGCGATTGAGCAGGACCTCGGCGTCCTGGGCGAATCCGACGAGATCGAGCAAGCTTCGCCCGGACTCGACATCCACCAGCAGGTCAATGTCGCTGTCGGGCCGGGCTTCCCCGCGGGAAACGGAGCCGAACACCCGGACGTTGGACATCCCGTGGTGGGACGCAAGGTCCAGCAGTTGCCGGCGCTGACGCTCTGAGAGGGCGAGACGTACCATGCCGATGGTTGCGGTTGAGGGCGTCGTTGCGGCCCGTGGGGTACGACCAGTCTAACCCATCCGTTCCGCCCTA
>JAYEKC010000281.1:0-3088 GCA_034716715.1 Gemmatimonadota bacterium
CCGCAGTGGCCGCCGCCGCGATGGCCTCCGTCGTGCCGGCCCCTTCGCCGGCGCTGGCACAGTCTCCGAGCGCGTCGTGCGCCCCCGCGCGCACCGCCCTCGTGCTCTCCGGCGGCGCCGCCAAGGGATTCGCCCACATCGGCGTGCTGGAAGTGCTCGACAGCATCGGCATCAAGCCGGACCTGATCGTGGGCTCCAGCGTCGGCGCGCTCGTGGGCTCGCTCTACGCCAGCGGCTACGCGGCGCGCCAGGTGGACTCGGCGCTCCGCGCGCTGCCATTCGAGAGCGTCGTGCGCACGTACGATCCGACCGTCGCGAAATCCATCGGCCTGCTGAAGCCGCTCGCCGTGTGGGAACGCGGCGCCAACGGCTACCGCCTCCAGACGGGCGCGGCGCGCGCGGGCGAGGTGAACACGCTCATCGCCGCGGTCACGCTCCGCGGCAACGTGCTCGCGCGCGGGAACTTCGACTCGCTGCCCATCCCGTTCCGCGCCATCGCCACCAACCTCGCCACTGGCCGCGCCGTGGTGCTCGACCACGGCGACCTCGGCCTTGCCGTGCGCGCGAGCGTGTCGCTGCCGCTCATCTTCCAGCCCGTGCGCCAGGACTCGCTCTGGCTCAGCGACGGCGGCCTCGCCGAGAACACGCCCATTGCCGCCGCCCGCGCGGCGGGCGCCGAGCGGGTCTGGGTGTCGCGGCTGCCGTCGGCGCCGCCGGACCCGAACACGTTCGATGATCCGTTCGCACTCTCCGAGACGCTGATCGGGAGCCTGTTCAAGGAGGATACGTCCCTGACCCGGGCCGGCGACGTGTCGATCGTCAACCCGACGTACGCATTCGGCCCGTTCGATTTCAGGCGTACGGCAGCCGACTCGCTGCGCACGCTCGGCCACCAGGCGGCCGTTGCCGCCTTCGCCGCCGCCACGTGCCTGCGTCCCGTGCGCGAGGATGGCGGCCAACCGCGAATCACGATTCCCGCCACCGTCACGTCGGTCACGAGCCCCGACAGTGCGGCGGAACGCCCGGTGCTCGCCCAGCTCGGCATCACCGCCGGGGCCCCATTCGACCTCGAGCGCACGCGCCGCAGCCTCGTGGCGCTCGGCAGCGTCGAGCGTATCCGCGCCGTGTGGCTCAACCCGGCCGGCAGCGGGGCGCAGGTGACCTTCGCGCCCGTGCTGGAGACCGCGCCCCGGCGCGCCATCGGGCTCGGCGTGGCGTTCGACCAGTTCCTCTCGGGCCGCCTCTGGATCGGCGGTGTGGATCGCCATGCGTTCGACCTCGACGCCGAGGGGACGATGGTGGCGCGGTTCGGCGCGTACGAGCAGGACCTGCTCGTCGCGCTGCGCCCCCACGCCGATGTGATCGGCGAGCATCGACCGTTCGCCGCAGGCGTGCGGCTCGTGCACGAGAGCGTGCGGCTGTTTGTCGACGCGGGCGAGCTGCCCAGCGCGGAGACGCAGGAAGGCGAGGTGTTCGCCGGGCTCCAGCAGAACGCCGAAGCTGGCGCCTGGCGGTACGAGTTGCTGGCCGACTCGCGACTTTGGCGCGAACCTGGCCGCGACACGCGGGGCACGTGGGGCCTCCGCGCGGCCGCGTTCCGCGCGGCGGGCGACTACGAGATGGGCAGCGTGGCGGAAGCGCTCGCCTTCACCGACTACCAGCGCGCGCGCGTGGACGCGAGCCGCACGTTCGCGCTGGGCGGCGTGGACGTACGGCTCCGTGCCCGCGCGGGCTGGGGCAACCGGCTGCCCGTGCAGCAGGAGTTCACGCTTGGCGGCGCGGACGGCTTTGCCGGCCTGCGGATCGGTGAGCTGCGCGGCAGCCAGGAGGCGTTTGGCTCCATGCGCCTCAGCCGGCTCGTTGCGCCCCAGATTCGCCTTGCGGTGGAGGCAATGGCGGGCGCGATCGGCGACGGCAGCGGTTTCCTGGTGCAGCGCCCGGGCACGCACCTCGGTGAGTTGCACTACGGCGTTCGCACGGGCCTCGAGGCCGCCACGCCGATCGGCCCGATCCGCGTCGAGGAAGGGTTCGCCAACACGGGCGCGCGCGGCCTCCTGGTGCGCGTGGGGCACTGGTTCTAGGGCGGGAACCGCGGAATGGGAGAACCGCGAGAGTGCAGCGCGGTTGGCGTTGCCCTCGTGGGTCGGTCGTGCGACTATGCGAAGGGATCCCCCAGCCCAGGCGAGGTACACGATGGCCACCTTCTCGAAGTTCACCGGAAACGCCACCTGGAAGCGCGCCGGCCGCGGCCGTCGCGCCTTCAAGCTCGACAACCCCTCGGGAACAGTCGCAACCCTGAAGTTCCGCCGCGCGCTCAGCTCGCTCGGCGAGGCACAGGCTCGCGACGGCGAGTGGACGTTCAAGCGCGTGGGGTTCCTCCGGCCGCGCGTGACCGTTCGCGAAGCCGGGAGCGACGCCGACATCGGCGTGTTCCATGCCTCACTGGGCGGCGACGGCACGCTCGAGATGGCCGACGGGTCCACCTTCACCCGCTCGAGCCGCGGCTTCTGGCACGCCCGGCGCGTGTGGCGCGACGCGCGCGGCAACGAGGTGATGGTCGTGGAGCCGAAGTCCGTGCTCACCTCCACCGCGACGGTCACGCTCGGCGAGGCGTCGAAGGGCACCCCCGTCGCCTTGCTCGCGTGCCTCGGCTACTACCTGACCGTGCTCGCCGCCGACGAGGACGCCAGCACCGCCATGATGATGTCGATGGGCTGACGCTTGTGCCCATGCGTTGCGCAATCGGTCACCGGAAGCGCATCGTCCGAGCCGTCGGCGCCGCCGCAACCGCCGTCGCGCTGACCGCGGCGCCGGCGGCCGCCCAGCGCGCGCCGGCCGACACCGCACCGAGCGCCTGCTGGCAGTTCGCGTTCGGCGAGTGGTCGCCGCCACTCGACTGGAACCGCGCGGGCCACCCGGGCACGGACTCGGCGATGGCGACCCGCGTGCAGCGCATCCGTGACTCCGTGTTTGACCACGACCCCGTGGCCACGCGGAACAGCGCGATGGAAGTGCAGCGCACGCCGCAGGGGCTGCGGGTGATGCTGTACCCGGGGTGGTGGCCGGCGGGGTTGACGCTCACGTTCGA
>JAYEKC010000282.1:0-3083 GCA_034716715.1 Gemmatimonadota bacterium
TGGTCACGAGGAGGTCGAGGATCTGGCCGCGCCCCGACGTCACCGCGTACTCGCGCTCGCGGAACACCACGCGCACGCCGTCGCCCGGGCCGGACTGCGAGCGCGCTTCGCGGTTCCGCACGAGCGCGGCGATCCGGTCGAGCAGTTCCGCGGGATCATACGGTTTCGTCACGAAGTTGTCGGCGCCCGCTTCGAGTGCCTGGATGATGTCGATCACGTCGGAGAGGCCGGTGACGAGCATGACGGGCGTGCCCGGCCGGCGCCGCTTCACCTCGCGGCAAAGGTCGTAGCCGTTCATGCCTGGCATCACCACGTCGGTCACCACCATGTCCACCGGCTCGGCCGCCAATTGCACGAGCGCATCCTCGGCCGATGACGCGGCGACGACCGAGTGCCCGGCCTCGTCCAGGTGATAGGCGAGGCGCGCGGCCTGCGTGGGACTGTCTTCGACGATGAGTATTCGCATGATGAGGGGGTGGCGTGGACATCACGACCGGCAGGTCAGGTCGAGTCGGCGAATTCGGGGTACAGGCGCTTGCTGCACGCCTCGCAAAGGCCATGACTGAACTCGGCGTCGGTGTGCGACGACACGTACACCTCCACGTCGCGCCAGCTGCCGGCGTCGTCGCGGATGCGCTTGCACCCGGAGCAGATGGGGAGGATACCGCGCAGCGTGCGCACTTCGGCGAGCGCGGCCTCGAGCGACGTCACCAGCTCGCGCTGCCGGGCGTCGGCGCGCTCGAGCGCCCGCAGGTCGTTCACGAGCAGCGCGCCCGAGAGCAGCAGCGCGAGGAGCGTGGCCACGAGCGCCGTCGCGATGATCGTGGACGACCGTTCCGTGCGCGCCAGAAAGGTCGAGTCTGCGGCGCCGAACCGGCGCCGCACCTCGGAGTCGATGGTCTGCAGGTCGTCACGCAAGGCGTGTGCGAGTTCGTCGAGGAGAACCGGGTTGCGCGCCGGGCCGCCGTGCCCGCCGAGGGTCGCCGTGTCGAGCCGTACGACGTGCGCGGCGAGGTCGCGTGCGGCCCACTGGATCAGGGGAGATGCGGCGGCATCCTTGCGCAGCGCTTCGAGGTCGGCAAGCACGCGATCGCGACGAATCGCGTATGCGCCGCCGGCTACCGTGTCGGCGGGGCCAGTTGCGTGGGCCCCCGCGTCGGCGAGCAGGCTCAGGTCCTGGCGTGCGAACGCAAGCCGCATCGCGAGCGTCCGCTCGGTGCGGTCGGCGGAGGCAGCGCGGCTCGCGTCCGCGCGCTCGGCGAGGGCGAGCGCGGCCACGGCGCCAATCAGCACGAACAGCGCGACGTAGCCGCCCACCATCAGGCGGCGGACGTCGCGGTGATGCGAGACGTCGGTCACGAGGCGGCTCCGAGTGCGCCACCGGTTGGGGCGTCCAGCGCCTCGCGCACGGCGCGTGCCATGGCCTGCGGCGTGAAGGGCTTCTGGAGCCGCGGCGCGGCCTCGATTGCCCCCACGGAGTGCGTCTCGCGGCTGTACCCGGACATGAACACCGTCTTGAGCCCCGGCCGGAGTCGTTGCGCGCTCGCTGCCAGCTCCGGACCCGACATGCCCGGCAGCACAACATCGGTGATGAGCAGGTCCACGACCTCAGCGCCCCGGCCGAGCACGTCCAATGCCTCCTCGCCGGTCGCGACGCTATGTGATCGATACCCGAGCCGCGCGAGGATGCGTTCGGCGATGCGCCGCACTTCGGCATCGTCCTCGACCACCAGGATCGTCTCGCTGCCGCCGGACGGTTGGCCATTGAGGGCGTTGCGTCGGGGCCGGGCCCGAACCGCCGCGGCGCGCGGGAGGTAGAGGGAAACGGTCGTACCCTTTCCCGGGGCGCTCTCGATGTCGATTGCACCGCCAGCATCCTTGACGATGCCGAACGTCGTGGCGAGCCCGAGGCCCGTGCCTTGGCCAGCGGGCTTCGTCGTGAAGAACGGCTCGCACACGCGCTCGGCCACCGCCGGCGTCATACCGACCCCAGTGTCGCGAACCGACAGGCGCACGTATTCCCCGGGTTCCAGCTTCACCTGCGCCAGCACCTTCCCGGCGGCTAGGCGAATGCGTTCCGTTGCGATCCGCAGTTCGCCGCCCTCCGGCATGGCGTCGCGGGCGTTCACCGCAAGGTTCATCACGGCCTGCTCGAGCTGTACCGGGTCCATCAGCACCGTCCCGGCATCCGGATCGAGCGTCACCGACGTCTGCACGCGTTCGCCAAGCAGCCTGGGCAGCAGCTTGCGCATGCCGTCCACGATGGCGTTGGGATCGAGCACCTGCGGCGCCACCACATCGCGCCGGGAGAACGTCAGCAACTGCTTCGTCAATGCCGTAGCCCGCTCGGCGGCGGCGCGGATGTCCGTGAACGACTCGCGCACAGACTCCGGCAGTTCGCCGGTGAGGGCGAGGTCGGCCTCGCCGTGCACGACCATCAGGAGGTTGTTGAAGTCGTGCGCCACGGCGCCGGCGAGAAGGCCGATGGCCTCCATCTTTTGCGCTTGCCGAACCTGCTGCTCGGCCTCCTGCAGGCGCCGCTCGGTCTCCACGCGATCGGTGATGTCGCGGGCAACGCCGTCAACCCGGGCCACTGCGCCCCCTTCCACGACGGGGACGAGGGTCGCCGCGATCCAGCGCGTCTGGCCGTCCGGCGCCACAAGGCGGAATTCGAGGCGCTGGGGCGTCCGCATCGCCTGCAAGTGGGTTGTCAACATGTCCAGCGCCGCGCGGTCGTCGGCGTGGGCGCGCCCCACCAGCCACGCCAACGCGAAGTCCACCGGTGCACAACCGAGCACTCGCTCCACCGCAGGCGACACGTAGTGCGCGGTGGCCATGTCGGCGCTGAGGCTGAACACCACGTCCGGGATGGAGTTGAGCACGTTGTCCAATCGTGCCTCGAGCGCGCCCGCATAACGGGCCAGCTCGGCCTGGGCGGCCCTCAGCTCCTCTTCGCGCCGGCGCAGTTCGTGGTTCTGTCGAACCGCGTCCTCAACGGTCGAGATGAGGAGCCCCAGGATCTGCTCACGGGCGGCCGAAATGGTGAACACGCGCCCCATGAACTCGACGCGCATCCCCACGTC
>JAYEKC010000283.1:0-3071 GCA_034716715.1 Gemmatimonadota bacterium
TGAGCGTGGTGCCGATGGGGCACTCGCTGCCGCAGTGCTTGCCGTGCGCGAGCGCCGCCAGCATGACCGGCGTGTGGAATTCCCACGGCGTGGCGGTATACACGAAGTCCACGTCGTCGCGGGCGACGAGCTGCTCGTACCCGGCGTCGCCGGCCACGATCACCGCGGGCGCGGGCTGGCCGGCGTCGGTGCACATCTTCACCGCGCGCGCCGTCTTGTCGGCCACCACGTCGCAGACGGCCGTGACGCGCACGCCGCCGATCGCGAGCAGTTCCGAGAGCACGCTGCGCCCGCGCAGCCCCGTGCCCACGATCCCGAACCGCACCGTGCCCATCCGCTCGAACGGCACGTTCTTCATCGTGGCACGGTTCGGCGGAGCCGGGGGTGCCAGGTCGGGGCGCGTGCCGGCCGAGACGTCCTCGGCGATGGCGGGCGAGATCACCGCGCCGACGGCAAGCGCCGCGCCGCCAAGCGCAGCGTTCTTCAGCATCTCCCGACGGGTCTGTCCGCTCATCGTCATTCCCCCAATGAAGATCCTGCCGCGGCCGCAGCTCAGCCTCGTGCCCGCACGTCGCAGTGCTTGCCCAGCGACAGCGTGCCGTGGACGCCCTCCACCACGGCGTAGTCCCCAACCATCGAGCCCTCGAGCGAAGATCCCACGATCGTGCTCTGCGAGCCCACGATCGTGTTGCGCAGCGTGGATCGCCGGATGACGGACCCGGCGCCGATCGACACGTTGGGCCCGATCGTCGCTCCCTCGCACTGCACGCCGTCCTCGATGTACACCGGGTCGACCAGCGTCGCCCCGGCGAGTCCCGCCGGATGCCGCGCGCGCCCCTTCTCCAGCATCACCCGGTTCGTTTCGAGCAGGGTGTCGAGCTTGCCCGCGTCGTACCAACCGGCCACGTCGAGCACCTTGAGCTTTGCCCCGTGGTCGATCATGTACTGGAACGCGTCGGTGAGGTACCACTCGCCCTTGTTCTGCGGAGCGGCCAGGACGTGGTCGATGCCTTCGAACAGCAGCTTCCAGTTCCGGATGTAGTACAGGCCGATGTTCGCCCGTTTCGAGATCGGCTCGCTCGGCTTCTCGACGATCCTGGTCATGTGGCCGTTGGCGTCGGTCACCACCACGCCGAAGCGCTGGTAGTCCTCCACCTCCTTCGTCCAGATGATCCCGTCGTCGGTGCTCGTCCTGATCACCGACAGGTCGGCGTCGAAGATCGTGTCCACGAAGATGATGAGCACCGGCGCGTCCACATGCGGCTTGGCGAGGGCCACGGCGCCGGCGGTTCCGTCCTGCACCACCTGCTCGATGAACGTCGCCTTGAGGTCGCCGTACGCCTGCTTCGCGTGCGCCTCCACGACGTCCTTCAGGTGCCCGGTGATGTAGATGACCTCGTCCACGCCGCCCAGCGAGCGGACGTCGTCAAGCACGTAGTCCATCACGGGCTTGCCCGCCACCTTGAGCATCGGCTTGGGCACCGTGTGCGTGTGCGGGCGGAGGCGGGTGCCCTTGCCGGCGAGTGGGATGATGACCTTCATGGCGAGTAAACAGTAGACAGTAGACGGTAGACAGAGAACGTCATCAGGGGGCGCTCGTGCCCTCGCGGCCGTAGCGATCGGTGAGGCGCACGACGTCGTCGAGGTGCGGCGTGCTGGCCTCGAGCACCTGGCAGTCGGTGACCGCCTCCATCTGGTGCACGTGGCCCACCTCGTTGCGGTAGCTCTCGCCGGCCCTGAGCCGCACGTCGCGCAGCGGCCCGCCGGGCGTGTCGCCGATGCGGTAGATCATCTCGCCGGAGAGCAGGTGGATGGTCTCGTCCTTCTGGTTGTGGTACTGCACCGAGAGGGCGTGCCCGGCCTTGATGTGCAGCACCTTGCCCACGTACCGGTCGGTGTGGGCCCAGATCACCTCGTGGCCCCAGGGTTTGGGCACGATCCGCACGTCCACGTGTCCGCTCACGAAAGGATCCCCGTTGGGGTGGCTGTGATGCTCTTGGGCGACGTGACGCACGCGATGATGCACGTGCCGCACCCGGTGCACGCCGCGCCGAGCGACGGCTGGCCCATCTCGTTCAGCGAGATCGCGGCCTCGCCCGCCGGGCACACCTGCGCGCACACGCCGCACTGCTGCCCCTCGTACGCGATGCACGTGTCCGTATCGATCTCCACGCGGGCCATCTTCACGTGGCGCCAGCCGTCCGCGGGCACGGCGAGCGCATCGGTGGGACAGTTCGCGGCGCACGGCATGTCGAGGCACATCACGCACGCGGTGAGCTCGGGCCTGATCACCGGCGTGCCCGACGCGAGCCCGGCCTCGGGGCCGAGCGGCGAGATCGCGTGCACGGGACACCGGATCGTGCACTCCCCGCAGCGCGTGCAGGCGCCGAGAAACCCCGGCTCCGGCAGCGCGCCAGGCGGTCGCACGTACTTCCCCGGCAGCACCTTCTTCTCGACCGCCTCCACGGCCTTCCCGAGCACCTTGCGGAAGCCCTGCGAGAAGAACGCGCGACGATCGACGGGCGAGTCGGCCATCCGCTAAATCTGCATTCCGGTGCACGCGGCGATAAGCCCGGACCACCCACGTGGGCCGTACCGCGGGAACGGGAGCGGCAGTAACGTCAACGGCTAAGCCCGCGCGCTCACCGCGTCGGCCCCACCCTACCTGATCCGGATTCGACCATGACCCCACGCCTTCGGTTGTTCGTCGCCCTGTTCGCCACCGCCGCTGGTGCGGCCGCCGCCCAACGGGTCGACGCCCAACAAGCCGCCGCGCCGCAGGCCAGCGCGCGGCCGACAGCCGCCCAGCAGGCCGGCGCCTCCGCGCCGGTCACTGCCATTCGCGCCGGGCGGCTCATTGACCCCGGGACCGGCACGGTGGCCACCAACCAAGTCATCCTCGTCCAGAACAGCCGCTTCACGGCGATCGGCCCGAACGTCGCGATTCCCGCGGGCGCGCAGGTGATCGACCTCTCGAACCAGACCGTGCTGCCCGGGCTCGTGGACGCGCACAACCACCTCGCGCTCACGTACAAGGAAGACCCCGAGCGGAACATCTACTACCTGACGTA
>JAYEKC010000284.1:0-3065 GCA_034716715.1 Gemmatimonadota bacterium
CGACGGGGACCATCGCCGTGAGCAACACGGTGACGGGCACGAACCAGCCGGCGGGGCCCTTCACGGTGACGCTGGATGCGGCGTCGGCGAGCCCGACGATCCTGGCGATCGCGAAGAACGGGTCGGTGACCTTCACGAACGTGTCGGCCGGCAGCCATGACGTGCGCTTGACGGGGACGGGGATCGGGAGCAACACGAACTGTACGATCGGCGGCGGCTTCGCGCAGGCGGTGACGGTTACGGCCGGGCAAACGGCGACGGTCGCGTACGCGATCACCTGCGCGGTGGTCACCCCGACGGTGACGACCACGGCGGCAACGAACGTCGCGAGCACCGGCTTCCGGGCCAACGGGACGGTGAACCCGAATGGTGTACAGACGGTGGGGTGGATCGAGTGGGGCACGAGTGCATCGTTGACGTCGTACCAGATGACGACGGCCGGTGACATGGGGTCGGGGACGAGTCCCGTGAGCGTGTACGCGGACCTGTCCGGCCTGACGTGCGGCACGGCCTACTACTACCGGGTGGCGGCCGGGCCCTCGCAGAACGGCACCGTGACGCGCGCCGGATTTGTCAGCCAGGCTACGTTGGCGTGTCCGACTCCGCAACTGCAGCTGTCGCCTTCATCTCTAAGCTTCTCGGCGACACAAAACGCGAGTGCGCCGAGTGGCCAGAACGTCAGCGTCACCAGCAGCGGAGGGACGATTTCCGGGGTCGCCCGGTCGGTGTCGTACAGCAACGGAACTGGCTGGCTGAACGCGACCCTCGGCGGCACGTCGACGTCGACGACGCTGTCGGTTGTGCCCAACACGACTGGCCTATCCACTGGCACGTATGTGGCGACTATCACCGTCTCGGGAAGCGGCGTAGCAAGCAAGACGGTCTCGGTGTCATACACCATCCTACAGCCGGTGGTTCGAGGGAACCTGAGCGTCGGCTACAGCGGACTGCCTTCCGGCGCCGCGCCGCAGTGCACGGTGTTTACATCCGGCAATAGTGTGGTGGGATCGTGCACATCAAGCAACCCGACCGTCTTCAATAACCTTGCTGCTGGGAGCTACAGCCTGCATGCGTATCAGGTGACGTTCAACGGCCGCACATACACACCAAGTGTTTCCACGCAAAATGTTACGGTCAACGGCAATGCGACGACGTCCGTGACTATCGTTTACCAGTAAGGCGCAGATGATTCGTTGCCAACCCTTAAAGACCCCAGCCTCGTGCTTCAACCGCTGCTTCCCGTGCATGAGGCCGGCTCTCACACGTACGACAATGAGGACGAGGTCCGCCTGAATACCGCGGTCGCGAATCGGCCATCGGGCTGATGCGCGCCCGGCACCGGATTTCGAGGGCGCTGGACGCTTCATAGACGCGGGTGGGGGAACGTGATGCATGCCGTGTTCCTCCCGCCCAAGGCATGCCCGCCGGCGCCAGCGGCAATGGGGGCTCACGCCCCTTGCGTGGTTGCTCTCAGCGTCTCTGTCGCTGGCGTGCTCGTCCGACCGGTCGGCCGGCCCCGGTACGAGCGCCGGGGTTCCGTCGCAGGCTCAACTTGTCGTGACGACGTCTCCTGTGCGCGCGATCGTCGGACAGCCGGCCCCGGAGTTGTCCGTTGAGCTGGTGGACGGAACCGGTGCAACGCTTGCCGCGGCGGCGGCGGACGTTCGCGTGCGCCTCGTTGGCGGTAGCAGCCAGCTGTCTGGGCAGATCCAGCGTCCGCTCGACGCAGGAAAAGCGACGTTCAATGACCTCCGGGTCGGCACTCCGGGCGTGTACCGTCTGGAAGCCTCGGTCGCGACCAGTGGCCGGACGATCACGGCCGTCACCCCGGAGTTTCCGGTCTCCCCTCGGCCCGTACTTCTTGACTCTGCTTCCACCAATGCCATTGGCGACTCGCTGGGGACGCAGGTTGTGATCAGCGGCGCCGGTGCCAGCCAGGCGTTCGATTCCGGGACCGTGATCGTTGGCACCTCGGGCCAAGGCTTCATCCGCGAGGTCCTCGGCCGTGCCGCGGCCGGCGGCGCAGTTGTGCTCCGCACGCGGCCCGCAACACTCAACCAGGTTATCCAGAATGGTGGATTCACCACGACAATGGCGCTTCGTGGTCCCGCCGGTGGCGGGGACGGGCGGGGCGCCAGTGGCAACGATGTGGCGGCAGTCACGATGCCTTTCGATGCAACATTCTCCTTTGGGAAGGTCAGCATCGACGACCCCATGAGCGGGTCGAGCGTGTCGGTAACGGCCGGCGTCACCTTCAGTGGATCGGCAACGCTCGATGCGCAGTTTGCCGGATTCCGCACCAAGCATTTCCTGTTTGCGGTGGATGGACAGCTGGCACTCACGGCCGACTACGCCGCGACCATTCGTGCCGGCCTGGCTGCCCAGAAGACATTCCGGCCGGACGCGCCCCTGTTCCGTGTATCCCGCTTGGTGCCTGTCAATGGCTGGCCAGTACTGGTGACCAGCACCGGAAGAGTCAGTTTCACGGCCTCGGCACACGGAGGGCAGGCGATCAACGTCCAAGGCACCCCGCAGGTTGGCAGGAGTTTCCACCTTGCATCCGAGTACGCCGGTGATGGGTGGACCAACACCCAGTCGTCGCAACCGCTTGCGAATGCGCCGCCATCATCGGTCGCTCCAACCGGTGCAGTGGTGCTCGACCTTGGTCTGGGCCTCGAGGCGAAGGTAGTCGTGGATGTCGCCCTGTACGACCTCGCCGGCGTGTACGCATTCGCGCTTGCACACGGCGACGTCAATCTCACGGCAGACATGCCCGCGTACATGGCGCGGCTCATGTGCGAAGCGAGCGCCGGAGTGGGTGCTGGCATCGGGTTCACCGAAGACGTGAAGGACTTCATCGCCGACCACCACCTCCCGTTCGGCATCGAGCTGCCGGCGCTTGAGTTCTCGGCGCCGATTCCTGGGAAACAATTCTGTAACGAGTCGTTCGAATTCACGCCGACGCGAGAAGTGCGAATCAGCAACCTCCCGTCGGTCATCACCCTTGGCGGTTCCGTGGTTGCCGCTGCACAGCCGTACGTCGTGTGGGGAGGGCAGCCGGTGCC
>JAYEKC010000285.1:0-3043 GCA_034716715.1 Gemmatimonadota bacterium
GGCCACGAACCCGCCAACGTGCGCCCAGAACGCCACGCCGCCCGATATGGACGGGCTTGGCGCCAGCATCTCGGGGAGGCCGCTCAGCAACTGGCTGGCGAACCACCAGATCAGCACGGCCCACGCCGGGAACGCGATGATGGGCCAGATGATGAGCAGGGGAAACAGCATCTTCACGCGCACCCGCGGGAACAGCACGAGGTACGCCCCCATCACCCCGGAAATCGCCCCCGACGCCCCCACCGTCGGCACCGGCGACGCGGGGTTCACCGCCACCTGCGCGGCCCCGGCGGCGAGCCCGCAAATCAGGTAGAACGCGAGGAACCGCCAGCGGCCCATCACGTCCTCGACGTTGTTGCCGAAGACCCAGAAAAACAGGGCGTTCCCCAGCAGGTGCATCCAGCCGCCGTGGAGGAACATCGAGATGACCGGCGTGAGCCAGTTGATCGGCTGCCGGTCCACCACGCAGGCCAGTCCGGGTCCCAGCGGAACGGCGAGACCCGCCGGCGCCTTGCCGGTGATCTCGCCGGGCACCATGCCGAGGTTGCACACGCTCGACGCGAGCGCGTAGTCGCTGAAGCCGGCCCCCTGCACCACCACCCACACGGCCGCCATCGCGGCGAGAATCGCCAGTGTGGCAACGGGTGTGCGAAGGGTGGGGTTTTCGTCCGCGATGGGGATCATCTGCTATCACGACAGGTGCGAGAGCGCCTCAAGGGAAATCTGCCATTTTGCCATCCACCGAGCCACGCTCCCACTCCTCGATGGTTGCCGATTTGGCACGGATGCGTGGCCCCCATCTTGCTCCTCCACCGTGGCAACGTAACTCGCGTCGCCTCAACGGCATCCGCCGAACGGCGCCCTGCAACACCCGACAGACAATCCTGAGGACTCAAATGGCAGACAAAGTGATCGGCATCGACCTCGGCACGACGAACTCCGTGGTGGCCGTGATGGAAGGCGGCGACCCGGTGGTCATCCCGAACGCCGAGGGCGGGCGCACCACGCCGTCGGTTGTCGGCTTCAGCAAGGATGGCGAGCGCCTGGTCGGCCAGATCGCCAAGCGGCAGGCGGTGACGAACCCGCAGAACACCGTGTTCTCGATCAAGCGGTTCATGGGCCGGAAGATGCCCGAGGTGACCGATGAGATTAAGCGCGTCCCGTACGCGGTGAAGAGCGGCGCGAATGACCTGGCGTCGGTCGAGGTGCAGGGCAAGCGGTACACGCCGCCCGAGATCTCGGCGATGATCCTGCAGAAGATGAAGCAGACGGCCGAGGATTACCTTGGGCACCCGGTATCGAAGGCGGTGGTCACGGTGCCGGCGTACTTCAACGACTCGCAGCGCCAGGCCACCAAGGACGCCGGCAAGATTGCCGGGCTCGACGTGCTCCGCATCATCAACGAGCCCACGGCCGCGGCGCTCGCCTACGGCCTCGACCGCCAGGGCAAGAAGGACGAGAAGGTCGCCGTGTTCGACCTCGGCGGCGGCACGTACGACATCTCGATCCTCGAGCTGTACGAGGTGGACGGCACCCGGCAGTTCGAGGTGAAGTCCACGAACGGCGACACGCACCTGGGCGGCGACGACTTCGACCAGCGGGTGATCGACTGGCTGGTGGCCGAGTTCAAGAAGGACCAGGCCATCGACCTCTCCAAGGACCCGATGGCGCTCCAGCGCCTGAAGGAGGCCGCGGAGAAGGCGAAGATCGAGCTGTCGGGGACGACGAGCACCGACATCAACCTCCCCTTCATCACGGCCGACCAGGCGGGGCCCAAGCACCTCAACTACACGCTCACGCGGGCCAAGCTCGAGCAGCTCGTGGACGACCTGGTGCAGCGGACGCTCGAGCCGATGAAGAAGGCGCTGGCCGACGCCAACATGAAGCCCGGCGAGATCGACGAGGTGCTCCTCGTCGGCGGCTCGACGCGCATGCCGAAGGTCCAGGAGATCGTCAAGACGTTCTTCGGCAAGGAGCCGAACAAGGGCGTGAACCCGGATGAGGTGGTGGCGGTGGGCGCGGCCATCCAGGGCGCGGTGCTCACGGGCGAGCAGAAGGACGTGCTGCTGCTCGACGTCACGCCGCTCTCGCTCGGCATCGAGACGCTGGGCGGCGTCACGACCGTGCTCATCCCGCGCAACACGACCATCCCGACGAAGAAGTCGGAGATCTTCTCCACGGCCGACGACAACCAGACGACCGTCGAGATCCACGTGCTGCAGGGCGAGCGCGAGCTGGCCGTCTACAACAAGACGATCGGCAAGTTCCAGCTCACGGGCATCCCGCCCGCCCCGCGCGGCATGCCGCAGGTGGAGGTCACCTTCGACATCGACGCCAACGGCATCCTGCACGTGACGGCGAAGGACAAGGCCACGGGCAAGGAGCAGAAGATCCGCATCGAGGCCTCGAGCGGGCTCTCCGACGCCGAAATCGACAAGATGGTGAAGGACGCCGAGAAGAACGCCGCCGAGGACAAGCGCAAGCGCGAGGAGATCGACCAGAAGAACCGGCTCGACACGCTCGCGTACCAGGTGGAGAAGGACTCGAAGGAATGGGGCGACAAGGTGCCGGAGGAGCTGCGCACGCGCCTCACCAACGCCGTGGAGCGGGCGCGCAAGGCGCACCGCGGCGACGACATGAACGAGATCAAGGGCGCCCTCGAGGAACTCTCGGCTGCGTTCCAGGCGGCGGGCCAGGCGGTGTACGCCGCCCAGTCCCAGGCGTCCGGCACGCCGCCGGGCGGCGGCGACGGCGCGGCCCCGGGCGCCGGGGAGAAGAAGGAAGACGTCGTCGAGGCTGACTACGAGATCGTAGACGACAAGAAGTAGATTCCGTGACCGGCAGGTCCCTTTCGGGGGTGGCGGAAACATCTGCCGCCCCCGAAGGGTCTGAACACGCATCACCTCCTCGCAGGATCCACGCAATGCAGATGTCATTGAGCCGCACTCGCGTCCTCGCCATCGCCACCGCCGCCTTCATCGGAGGAGTCGCGTTCGCGTCGTCGATGGACTGGACGTCGCTCCTCACCGCCCAGTCGCGCACG
>JAYEKC010000286.1:0-3042 GCA_034716715.1 Gemmatimonadota bacterium
GGGGGGCTGGGCGACCGGATTGCGCCACTTCCACCCATCTCGTGGCGGCCGCGCGTGCGTTGGACTACCGTATGCGGAGCGCGGGGGACCAACGGCGCGGCGCGTGGGCGCGCCGGCCGCGAACGACGGGAGGACGCGGGCGAAGATGACGGATGCGGTGCGTGCCATCGTGGACGATGCGGCGCTGGGAGCGTTCATCGACTCCGTGCCGCATGGCTTGCTCATTGCCGACGTCCCGGGAACGATCGTGCACGCCAACCGGGCAGCCGAGACCCTGCTGGGGTTCGCCCAGGGGGAGCTGCGCGGGCTGACGATCGAGGATCTCGTGCCCGTGCACCAGCGCGCGCTGCACGTGGCGCATCGGGCCGGGCTTCCGGCGGCCGGTGATGCGCGCCCGATGGCCTCGGGGCGCTCGCTGGCGGCGCGGCGCAAGGACGGGTCCGAGGTTCCTGTGCTGGTGGGGTTTGCCCCGTGGCGGCTGCCGACCGGCACGCTGATGGTGGCGAGCCTCGTGGACAACACCGCGCGCCGCGATGCGGAGGCGTGGGCCGAGTCACAATTCCGCGCCGCGGTGGAGGCCGGCGAAATGAGCCAGGCCATCATCCGCGACGCCGCGCTCGGCATCCTGATCTACGATGCCGAGTCGGGGCAATGCGTGTCGGCGAACGAAATGGCGTGCCGGATCACGGGCCTGACCGAACCGCAGATGCTGGAGCAGCGATTCCGCGACATCGTGTCGTGGCGGCAGTCGGGCATGCTGGCGTGCGCCGAACACGCGCTCGCCGACCGCCGGACGATGCAGTGCGAGGCCCGCATCACCACGAGTGGCGGGCGCAACGTCGTGATCGGCTGCGAGTTCCTCGCCATTACCCGGCGCGGGCAGCCGCATCTCGTCCTGATGATGGACGACCTCACCGAGCGGCGGAACCTCGAGGACCAGCTGCGAGTCGCCCAGAAGATGGAGGCGGTGGGCCAGCTGGCCGGCGGCATCGCCCACGACTTCAACAACCTGCTCACGGTGATCGGGACGTATTCCACCTTGCTGCTGGCCGACACGCCGGAGGAAGACCCCAGGCGCGAGGACCTCGCCGAGATCCTCAGCGCCGCGACGCGTGCGGCGACCCTGACCCGGCAGCTGCTCGCGTTCGGTCGGCGGCAGATCCTCGACCCGCGTCTGCTCGACCTCACGGCGGTCGTCGGTTCGCTCGAAAAGATGCTTCGCCGCGTCCTCTCGGCCGAGATCGCGCTCGAGATCGCCGGCGACCCGGCCACCGGGGCCATTCACGGCGACGCGGGCCAGCTCGAGCAGGTGGTGATGAACCTGGTCGTGAACGCGCGGGACGCCATGCCCGACGGCGGAACGATCCGCATCGACGTGCGAAACGTCGAGGTGGTGCCGACCGAGTCCGAGCTGCCGATTCCGGCTGAGCGGGCCGGACAACCGTTGCAGATGGTCCGCCTGTCGGTCACCGACACGGGCACGGGCATGCCGCCGGAGATCGTGGCGCACGTGTTCGAGCCGTTCTTCACCACCAAGGCGCCCGGCCGCGGCAGTGGCCTCGGCCTCTCGACCACCTATGGCATCGTGAAGCAGAGCGGCGGATTCATTCGCGTGCGGTCGCAGCCGGGGGCGGGCACGACGTTCGAGGTGTACCTGCCGCGCATCACGTCGGGTTCCGCGGCGACGGTCGCCGATGCGCCGGTGGTGAAGGACTCCCCCGGGAGCGGCGACATTCTCGTGGTCGAGGATGACGAGCAGGTGCGGCGGATCGTCGTCACTGCGCTGCGCGACCGCGGGTACACGGTGTTCGAGGCGGGTGATGGCGAAGCGGCGCTGGCGCTCGCGGCTGCCCGCGACGAGGCGCCGGACCTCGTGGTGACCGACGTGATCATGCCCCGCGTGAACGGACGGCAGCTGGTGTCGGCCCTCCGCGATCGGTGGCCGGGCCTGCGCGTGCTCTTCACGTCGGCGTACGCCATGGACGACACCACGGGACGGCCCGTGACGGACCTCCCGGGGCTGCTGCTGCGCAAGCCGTTCGTGCCTTCCGAGCTTGGCGCCGCCGTTGCCGAGGCCCTGCGGCGCGACCCCTAGCCTGCGGTCTGCGGCGGGACGCCCGATGGTTGCGCGCGTCGCGTTGCCTGCCGTTGCCGCGCCGCCGGCCCAGCCGTATCTTGCGAGTGCGTCCAGCGGACGTGCCGTAGGTTCAAGCGTCAGAGCGAGTTAACCCATCCTGCCGCGCTCCCCCGGATTCGTCCGGCGGTGCCTGCCCGGGTGGCTTGACCGGCTCCTGCGCCTGTCCGGCGGCGCGAGGCGGGGCGAGTGGCACTCCCTGAAACCGCGCGGCGATTCCCTCGAATCGCGTGGCGCTTCGAGGCATACGAAGATGACCGGACTGGAGGTGGCGGCGATCATCCTCGCCGTCGCGGGACCCAGCGGGGCGTTCATCGCCTACCGCGTGGGGGCGAAGGGCGGTCGCGAAACCGAACTGGCCGCGCGTCGCGCGGCCCGCGACACCGCCGAAGACCTGGCCAAGCGCATCCTGGGGGACGCCGAGCGCGACGCCGACACGCTGCGCAAGCAGGCCACGCTCGCCGGGAAGGAAGAGGCGATGCGGGCGCGCGAGGAGTGGGAGCTGGAGGCCCGGCGGCGCCGCGAGGAAATCGAGCGCGAAGAGAAGCGCCTGCAGGAACGCGAGGTGGTGCTCGACCGCAAGTTCGACGTGATCGAGACCCGCGACAAGGATCTCGGACGCCGTGCCACCGACATCGGGCGCAAGGAGAAGGCCGTCGACGAGCGGCAGGGCGAGCTCGACCGCCTGCTCGCGGACGAGCGGCGCCGCCTCGAGCAGCTGGCCGGGTTGTCGGCCGGCGAGGCCAAGGCCGAGCTGATGCGCCGGATGGAGGAGGAGGCCGCGGCCGACGCGGCCAACCGGCTCCGTGAGGTCCGCGAGGCGGCGAAACGCAACGCCGACCGCGAGTCGCGCAAGATCGTCGCGCTCGCCGTGCAGCGTATCGCCGCCGAGCCCACGGCGGAAATCA
>JAYEKC010000287.1:0-3035 GCA_034716715.1 Gemmatimonadota bacterium
GGAGCTATGCGTGCCGTGGCGGACGTGAGCATCGCCGCGACCTCGTATGGAATGCGGACCAGCGGATTCACGCGACCAAACTTAGCGCGCGCCGCGCCGCGCGCTTTCGCTGCATGGTTCCCTCACCCACAGACCTGAAGCACGGTTCATGCGCAGCAAAATGGCCGTTCGCTGCAGACACCGCGGTTTCGCCTGTGCGTCCTGTCACGCGGGCGGCACACTGGCGGTACGACAAAGTGCCACGGCGAGCCTGGCCAGACGGGCAAGCTGAGGACTGACCCTCGCGCATTCCGGCGAGGGTGCGGCGTAGCAGTACGCTCTCCCCCCTTTCTTCAGCACGAGGTTCGCAATGCGACAGCGAAAGCGTCTGTCATGGCGTTTCGTGGCCCTGCTTGCCCTCCTGGCCGCACCGGCCGCGGCGTTCGCCCAGGCGGCGACGTTTACCGGTACCGTCACGGGCGACGGCAACCGCCCCATTGACGCCGCGACCGTCTATATCACGGAACTCGGCGTGGGCGTGCAGACCAATGCGCAGGGCGCATACACGCTCACGGTTCCGGCGGCGCGGGTGCAGGGGCAGCGCGTGCAGCTGCGGGTTCGCGCGATCGGCTACGTGCCGGCCGCGACGCCCGTGACGGTCGCGGCGGGCCGTGTGACCCACGACTTCACGCTCAAGACCGACGTGAACCGCCTTTCAGAAGTCGTGGTCACGGGTTCGATCGAGGGTACGGAGCGGGCCAAGGTGCCGTTCGCGGTCGGCCGGCTGACGACCGAGGACGTGCCGGTCGTGAACCCGAGTCCGATGCTCGCCCTGCAGGGCAAGGTGCCCGGGCTGCGCATCGCGGCGACCAACGGCAAGCCGGGTGACGCACCGCAGATCATGCTGCGCGGCCCGACCTCGATCAACGCCAGCGGCCGTGACACCGGTCCGCTCATCATCGTGGACGGCGTGATCATGCGCGTGGGCTCGCTGGATGAGATCGGCGGCCTCGACATCGAGTCGGTGGAAGTGGTGAAGGGTGCTGCTGGCGCGTCGCTCTACGGCACCACGGCGGCCAACGGCGTGATGATCATCAAGACCAAGCGCGGCGCCAACCAGGACGGCGTCCGGTTCAACGTCCACAGCGAGTACGGGTTCACGGACCTCAGCAGCGCGCGGTACTTCCAGCCGCAGAACCACATGCTGGGGCTCGACGAGACCGGCACGCGGTTCTGCGTGGAGGGGTCCGGGGCCGTGTCGTCGTGCTCGCGCTCAATGGACCTCAACTCGGAAATCCTCCGCATCAACAACGTGAATGCGGACACCACGCGCACCAACCAGCGCTTCCAGTGGAACGGTCCGTCGGCCTCCACGGGCCAGCTGCAGAACATCTTCCAGGCGAACATCTGGCCGGGCCAGTACTACAACTCGCTGGCGCAGGTGTCGGCCGCGAACCCGGTCAGGATCACGTCGGTGGACGCCACCGGTCGTGCCGGCTCAACCCGCTACTTCGTCAGCGGCGGCTACACGGACGACCAGGGCGCGATCAAGTACCTCAAGGGTCAGCAGCAGATCCGCGGCCGGCTGAACCTCGACTTCGAGGCTCGGAGCGACCTGCTGATCTCGGTGAGCTCGCTGATCGACCAGGGCATCACCGACACGAACGGGTTCAACTTCGGCGCGATCATGCGCGGGATCCCTGCCGGCGTGGACCTCACGTTGCGCGACACGCTGAACCGTCCGATCCGGCGTGCGGGCGGGTCCGGCATCCGCGGGTCGGGCAACGGCACGACGGCCCCGCTCTACGACCCGCAAAACTCGTACGACCGGCGCGATTCGCAGCGCCTGCTGGCGAACATGACGGTGAACTACTTCCCGGCCGACTGGATCACGATGGACGCGGCGCTCGGGATGGACACGCGCCGGCGCTACGACATCGACTACATCCCGAAGGGCTACCGCACGACCTCGCCGTCGACGAGCACGAACTTCGGCAACATGAGCTCGAGCAACCTGAACCAGTCGGCGCTCAACGGCAACGCGTCGGTGACCATCCGACGTCAGCTCCGTTCGGACATCGCCGCCAAGCTCAACCTCAAGGGGCTGTACGACGCTTCGGGCAGCTTTTCGAGCCGCGGGCGGGGCGAGCAGTTCGTGGTGAAGGACGTGTACACGCTCAGCAATACGTCGGCGAACTTCACCACCACGTCGACCGAGCAGCGGGTCGTGAACATGGGCGTCGTGGGCGGCGCCAACTTCGACATCAAGGGCAAGTACATCGTCGACGGCACGTACCGCTACGACGGAAGCTCACTCTTCGGTGCCGGCAACCGTTGGGCGCCGTTCGGCCGCATCTCCGGCGTCTGGCGCCTGTCCGAGGAGCCGTGGTTCCACGTGCCGAAGGTGTCCGATGTGCGCTTCCGCGTGTCGCGCGGCACGGCGGGCAACACGCCCCGGTTCGACGCGCAGTATGAGACGTACAGCTGCTCGGCGTCCGGCTGCTCGCTCGGCCAGGCCGGCAACTCGAAGCTGAAGCCCGAGACGACGACGGAAGTGGAGGCGGGCTTCGACCTCACGCTGTTCGACCGCGTGGGGCTGGAGATCACGAATGCGCGTTCCACGACGCGCGACCAGATCCTGAACGTCCCGACGCCGGCCTCCCTCGGGTTCTCGAACCAGTGGCAGAACGCCGGCACGATGACGAACAACACGTGGGAGCTGAGCGCGAGCCTTCCGGTCATCACGCGTCGTGACATGCAGTGGAGCATGCGCGCATCGTGGGACGCCACCCGGACGTACATCACCGAGCTGAACATCCCCGAGTACTTCACGAGCGGCGGTGGCGGTGGCGGCGACGGCAGCCTCTTCCTGATCACGGCCGACCGGACCAAGCAGGACGGCGTGCCGAAGAACCGGTATGGCTCGATGTGGGGACGGAAGTTCTACAAGGCATGCAGCGAGATGCCCCAGTCCCTCCAGTCGCAGTGCGGCGATGGACAGGCCTATCAGGTGAACGGCCAGGGCTGGGTGGTCTGGGTGGGCCAGGGCAACAGCT
>JAYEKC010000288.1:0-3017 GCA_034716715.1 Gemmatimonadota bacterium
CGTCCAGGCGCAACGCTGCACGGTGCAGGAGTGGTCGTCGTGGTCCGGCGCCGTCCCGCGAACGGCGAACGCGCGGAAGCGATGCGTCCCCACCACGTGCGCGGCGCACCAGGCGAGCGCCGTGGCGTCCGGCGCGGGCCCGTCCCATGGCAGGCCGAAGCGCCGCCGGAACGGTGACGCCGCGTCGGGGCCCAGCGCGACGGAATAGCTGTACCGGCGCGCCGTCGCACTGAAGCGGGCGTGAAATGTCGGAACCATCTCGTGGGCATCGGCAATCCAGACGTCGTTCGGCAGTCGTTGGTTCAGCGCCCGGCGGAGCCGGTCCGGCGTCCAGTGCGACGCCACCGTCACGCCGGCCGCCTGGCCGCGGGCGTGGACCCCCGCGTCCGTCCGACCAGCTCCCGTCACCCGCACCGGCTGGCCGGCGAGGTGCGCAAGCGCATCCTCGACGACTCCCTGCACCGTTCGCGCGACGGGCTGCACCTGCCATCCGGAGAAGTCGCTTCCGTCGTACTGCAGCACGAGCTGGATGACGCGCTCCGGCATTGCCCGAAAATTACCCGGGCGCGAGGCGCGGTTCAAGGAAAACGCGTTCCGGCGGCCGCTCGATTGACAATGCCCGGGACGGGTCGCAAGCTTCGCGATCACGCGCGCGCGACCCTCCAGCCGCGCCGACGTCCGGACATGACCCCTCGTTCGCTCGAATCGCTGGCGCACGCCCTCGGTGCCGCGAACACGCTCGACGCGGCCCTCGTCGCCCTTGGCGAGTGCGTTGCCGACCTCGATCGTGGCGCGGGAATCGCGTATTTCCGGACGGAGTCGCGCCGGGGCATGCTGGTCGAGCGGCGCGAGCCGGCCGCCGGTGGCGTCATCTCCGCGCCCATGGAACTCGCGATCGACCAGCTCCCGAAGGAGGTCGTTCAGGCGATCCAGGCGGGCGGCGTCCTGGCCGACGTCGGGGACGAGGCGCCCTCGTTCGCCCGGATGATGGGCGTGCCGCTCGGCGACTCCGGTGGCCGCCTGGCCCTCAGGGGCATTCGCGTGGACGGCGACCTCGTCGGTGTCGTCTCGTTGCGTGAGCCGCCGCGCGTGTTCGGCGTCAGCGTCAGTGAACGCGCCGGCCCCCTCGTGTCGCTCTTCGACGTCGCCGTGCAACGCTTCGTGGAGCGCGACGCGCGGCTGGAGGCCACGCGGGCGGTCGAGGAGATCACCCAGCGGCTCCACGCTGAGTACGTGGCCCGCCTCGAGACGGTCGAGGCGCAGCTACGCGAGGCGCGAGCCGCCACGCCGGCCGGCGGCCAGCCCCCGGATCCGGTACAGGCCGAGCGCGCCGCGGCGAAGCTGGCGGAGGAGCAGCGCCGCGCCGCGCGGCGGCTCGCGGCCCTTGAGCACCAGCTCACGGCGTCCATCGGCCAGCTCGAGCAGGCCCACGTGGAACTCCACCGTCGTTCCGAGAGCCTGCGCCAGCGGACGCGTACGCTCTACCTGATCGACCGGGTGCTCACGCTTGCGGCCGAGACGGCGTCGCCCGAACGACTCGCCGACGGGCTGCTCGCCCTCGTCGGGGACGACATGCAGGCGCTGCGGTGCTCGCTGTTCCTGACCGTGCCCGGCGACCCGTCCGCGCTTTACCTCGCGGCGTTCCGGGGCCTCGCGCCACACATCACGCGGGGGTCACGCATCCGCGTGGGGCACGGGGTCGCCGGGCGCGTCGCGCAGTCGCGCGAGCCCCTGCTCGTGGTGGACGCCGGCGACGCAGCGGCCGCACCACTGCTCGGCGACGAGTACCTCACGACCGGCTCGTTCATCAGCTTTCCGCTCGTGGTGCACGACACGCTGCTTGGCGTCGTCAACCTCACGAACCGCGTGCAGCGCGGCCTGTTCGTCGAGGAGGACGTCGAGCGCGTGCGGCTGCTCGGCCTCGTGATCTCGCTCGTCGCGCACCAAGGGTCGCTCGCCGAACGGCTGATGGGAATGATCCGTGGCGCCTAGTGCCCTGCGCGAGGCGCTGCGCCGCCTCATGCGTGGCGAGTCGCTGGACAGCGCGGAAACGGCTGAGGCGTTCCGGGAGGTCATGTCCGGCGAGGGTGCGCCCGCGCTCGTCGCCGGCTTGCTGGTCGCGCTCCGGGTCAAGGGCGAAACGCCGGGCGAGCTGGCCGGCGCGGCGCGGGCCCTGCGCGAAGCAATGACGGTGCTCCCCGTCAGCGACCCGTCGTCCCTGGTGGACACGTGCGGCACGGGCGGGGGCGTCGTGCCCACGTTCAACATCTCCACGGCGGCGGCCCTCGTTGCCGCCGGGGCCGGGCTCCGCGTCGCCAAGCACGGCAACCGGTCGTTCACCACGCGAAGCGGCAGCGCGGACGTCCTCGAGGCACTGGGCGTGGCCATCGACATCCCGGCCGAGGCGATGGGATCCGTGCTCGACGACGCCGGGATCGTGTTCATGTTCGCCCCCACCATGCACCCGGCCATGCGGCACGTCGGGCCGGTGCGGCGCGAGCTTGGCCTCGAGACCGTCATGAACATGGTTGGGCCGCTGGCCAATCCGGCGCTCGCCGGACGCCAGGTGATCGGCGTCGCCGATTCGTCGAGGGCCGAGCTGATGGCTGGCGCGCTCGCAGAGCTCGGCACCCGCCATTCGCTGGTCGTGCACGGCGAGCCCGGCATGGATGAGGTTTCGCCCCTGGGGCCGACCACCGTGATCGAGGTTCGCGAGGGTCAGGTGCGCCGGTGGACCGTGGATCCCGGCATGCTTGGCGTGTCGGGCCACGTGGCGGGCGACCTCGCTGGTGCCGGCCCGGAGGAAAACGCGCGCGTGGTGGAAGCCGTGCTCAGCGGCAAGGCTTCACGAGCGGCCGAGTCGGCCGTCGTGCTCAACGCAGCCGCTGCGCTTCTCGTGGGCGGGCGGGCGTCCACGCTTGGGGCTGGGATGGACGTGGCGCGCGAGGCAATCGCCTCGGGCGCGGCGCGCGACGCCCTGGACCGGCTCCGGCGGGCGTCGCGGCGGGCCCGGCCGG
>JAYEKC010000289.1:0-3014 GCA_034716715.1 Gemmatimonadota bacterium
TGCGACCTTCGATTGTCGTTGCTGCGACGGGAGCGACGGGGCTCGAACCCGCGACCTCTGGAGTGACAGTCCAGTGCTCTAACCAAGCTGAGCTACGCCCCCTACATCGGCGATTTCGAATCCACGCGACGCCGCGGGACCATAGCCGCCTTCGTCCTGCATCCTGATCCCGCGTCCTGCCGCACGTTGCCGCGTCCTTGTTCGCGTCAAGCGCCCGCGTGGTTCGATAGCCCCAACGGGAATCGAACCCGTCTTTGCACCTTGAAAGGGTGCCGTCCTAGCCGATAGACGATGGGGCCATGAATACGTAGACAGTACACAGTAGACAGTAGACAGACTGTCCGATGCACCTTCGTCGTTCCACTCCATAGCGGTAACGGGATTCGAACCCGTGTTCCAGCCTTGAGAGGGCTGTGTCCTAGACCCCTAGACGATACCGCCTCGTTCGAACCACTCCGTTCCATCCGGGGCACGGGCGCCCGGGAACCGCCAACCATCGGCGCCCGCACCCCGATCCCCCGATTCCCCCCAACAGGCCCGGCAGGAATCGAACCTGCAACCCCCGGTTTTGGAGACCGGTGCTCTACCAATTGAGCTACGGACCTAGCAGAGCCATTCTGTCTACTGTCTACTGTCTACTGTCTTCTGTCTACTTCGAGGGTGACTGAGGGGACTTGAACCCCCAACCCCCGGAGCCACAGTCCGGTGCTCTAACCGGTTGAGCTACAGTCACCACGAGCTTTGAAAAATAGATGGAAGCGGCCTCCATCGCCAAACCCTGCCGCCGCGCCGCCGGCCCTGCTCAGTCCTTCGCCCGGTCCAGGTATTCCTGGGTCGACGGGTTCACGCGCACGCGCTCGCCCGTGGCGATGAACTCGGGAACGTTGATCGTCACGCCGTTCTCGAGCTTCGCCGGCTTGGTGGACGCCGTCTTGGTCGCCGTCTTCATCACCGGCGCGGTGTCCACGATCTCCAGCGCCAGGTACTGCGGCAGCTGGATGCCGATCGGCCGGCCATCGTAGTACTCGGCGATGATCTTCATGCCCGGCTGCATCCACGGGGCGTTGTCGCCCAGCGTCTCCTCGTCCATCTCGAGCTGGTCGTAGTTCTCGGTGTTCATGAAGTGGTAGGTGTCGCCACCCTGGTACATGAACTCCAGCTCGTGCGTCTCCATGTCCGCCTTCTCGATGGAGTCGGCGGCCCGGAACCGGTGCTCGAAGCTCGAGCCCGTTCGCAGGTTCTTGAGCTTGGCCTGCACCATCGCTCGGAGGTTGCCGGGGGTGTGGTGGCGAAATTCCACGACGCGGCACGGCTCGCCCTCGAACACGAGGACCATTCCGCGCCGGATCTGGGTTGCTGGCATTGCCATGGTGAAGCGTCCTGTCGTACGGCGTTGAAGCGAATCGAAAACAGCCTTTAAGTTTATCCGGCTGAACGACTTGGGTCAACGCCGCTCGCTGCGCGCCACAAGCCCCTGCGGCGGGCCCCCTTCGCCGCTCCGCGTAGCGGTCTCAGGGACTCAGCGGACTTCGGCCCCGCCCTTCCGGTCGTCGGCGACGAAGCGGTCGCGGGCGGGCATCTTCACCGCCCGCAGGGCGGCGGCGTCCATGGCCGCGTCGCCGGGGATCACCTCGTTCTGCGCCAGCAGCCACGCCGTCACGGCGTACACCTCGTCATTCGACAGCGACCCCGACGCCGTAAGCGGCATCGCCCGGCGGACGTAGTCGAACAGGGTGGTGGCGTATGGCCAGTAGTTGCCGATGGTCTTCACGTACTTGCCGTCGCGGCCGAAGGGGAACCCCTCGCGCGGATCGCGCCCCACGAGCCGGGGGTTCGGCGCGATGCCCTCGCCGCGGACGCCGTGGCACGTGGCGCACTTGGCCCCGAACACCATCGCGCCCTGCGCCACCGTCCCGCGCCCAGCCGGCAGGTTCGAGCCGTCGGCGAGGATGGCGATGTCGAGCGCCGCGACGTCAGCCGGCGTCGCCGCCCGGCCGAGTTCGTACCGCCCGGACGCCGGCAGCTCGCCGGTCTCGGCGCGCGTGCCGCCACCGCACGCCGCCGCGAGGATTGCCGCGGAGACGCCACCGGCGGCGCGCCAGCCCAACCGGCGCGCGGCGCTTCCGCCCGCCCGCGCCAGGCCGCTCCCGCTCCCCCTGCCCCCGGTTCCCTGCCCGCTCCCGCGCGTCCCCATTCCTCGGTTGCCCGCTGTCATTCACGTCTCCCCGTGGAAGAACACCTGCCCGTCGCCCGCCACGCGCCAGCCCACGATGTGGTTGGTGTGGTAGTCGGTGCCGGCGCCGCGCACGGTGACGATCCGCTCGCGCGTCGGCTGCACGTACCCCGTCTCGTCGGTCGCGCGCGACAGCAACACCGTCTCGCGCCCGTCCCACTGCCACGGAATCGAGAACCGCGTGTACGCCTTCGGCATCACGGGCGGGTGCAGCAGCGCGTCCGCCCAGCTCTTGCCGCCGTCGGTGCTGATCTCCACGCGCGAGATCACCCCGCGGCCCGACCACGCCAGGCCGGAAATGTTGCGCCACCCCGGCGTGATGACCCGCGGGTGCGCCGGCGACGTGATGACCGAGCGGGCGTCCATCTCGAAGCTGAACTGCCGGGCCGTGCCGTTGGCGAGGGGGTCCGTGTACACGGACGTCTCCCACCGGGTCATCCACGGCGCCGTGCCGAGCTCGATCCGGCGGATCCACTTCACGTTGGCGTTCCCCTCCCAGCCCGGCAGGAGCAGGCGCATCGGGTAGCCTTGCGCCGGCCGGAGCGGCTCGCCGTTCTGGGCCCAGGCGATCATCGCGTCGTCGTGCGCCTTGGCCACCGGCACGCTCCGCGTCATCACCGCGGCGTCGCCGCCCTCGGCGAGGAACCACGTGGCGTCCGGCCGGACGCCCACTTCATTGAACAGCACGCTGAGCGGGACGCCGATCCACTCGGAGTTGGCCGACAGCCCGGCGACGCGCTGCGGCGTCATCGACGCGTTCGTCGGGTCGCGGAAGGCGGCG
>JAYEKC010000290.1:0-3006 GCA_034716715.1 Gemmatimonadota bacterium
GACGACCAGGCCGAGCCGCTCGTCCAATTCCTCGGGGACGTCCTTGAGCCGCTACGACAGCCACTCGGCGATGCGCCACTGGAGGTCTTCCACTTTCACAAGGCCATCGTCAAGACCAACTGGAAGCTTTGGCAGGACAACAACAGCGAGCGATACCACAGCATGCTGCACGCCATTAACCGGCAAACGCAGCCGTGGGTGCTGGGGAAGACGAGCCCGATGCGGCTGCGGCTCTTTCCGCACGGCCACAGTGGCTACTGGTCTGACGGACAGGCCACTGTCGCCTACGAACGCGGCGGCTACGACAACATCACGGGCGGCACGCTCCCCGGGCTGCAGGACAACGAAATGCGGGTGGTCAACTTTTTCCCCGATTTGATGGTGAACATCCGCTCTAACGTCGTCCGCGTGGATCGCATGATTCCGCTGGATGAGCAGAGCGTGCTCATCGAATGGCGCGGCATCGGATTAAAAGGCGACGACGAGGCAACGCGCGAAGTGCGCCAGCGCCACCACAACATGTTCTGGGGCCCGGCGGGGCGGAACTTGCCGGAGGATCTGCTCGCTGTCGAATCGCAGTACCGCTCGATGAAGGCCGATGCCGTGCGCTACAGCATCCTCGCGCGCGAAGAAAACTTGAATCCGACAGACGACGCCAACTTGCGCGCCTACTATCAGGAGTGGGAGCGCCTGATGGGCCGGCCCGCAAGCGCACCCTACGGCTCGTCCGCAAGTCCCACGGCGGAGGTCACGGCATGACGGGGGCTCTCGACCACGACATTGCGGCCGTGCAGCGTATCGTCCTGCAGACCGCGTGGCTCCTCGATGACGAAAAGCTTGCGGACTGGATCGCGCTCTTCGATGCCGATGGCGCTTATGAGATCACCTCTTATAGCCCTGAACTGCAACGCTGGACACCTTGGTGGTCGCAGCCGTTGGAACTTCTGCGCAAGACGGTGAGTGAGGTCCCCCGCCACGTACGCGACCCGGCCAAACGCCTCCACGTGCTCTCCCTCCCAATGGTCGAGGTGAGCGGCGATGCAGCGCGAAGCGAAACGCCCTTCGCGCTCTACCGTACGCTGCCGACCGGTGAGAGCAGCCTGTACATGGTCGGGACGTATCACGACGACCTGCGGCGCTTCGGGGACGGCTCGTGGCGTTACGTCCGGCACTGCGCTCGCGCCCACACGCGCATGCTGGACGCGTTCACGCACTTGCCCGTCTGAGCGCCAGTCAGGCCAAGTTGTATTCTTGGCGTACAAGCTACATAGAGGATCGCTTGCATCTTCGGAGGCAAGAACCAGTGGGCATCGGTCCGTGCGATCGCGCCCGCGCAATTCGGGCAGATCGCGAACTACGAGCGCCGGTTCACGATCACGATACATCGCAGTAAAACCGTCGAGGAATTGGCCAACGCCGGCACCCCGTACGAGTTCGATCCGAAGTGGGTCGCGATCGCGAATAGCCGCGAGTGGAACCATCCCGTCTTCATCGACGACTGGGTGCTCCCGCAGGGCGCCTACGGCGACGGCTGCGGACCAACATAATCAACGGGGGCGAACTGCCCCGAAGGAGTGAACATGCGCGTCCTTTGAGCGCGGCGTGCCCGCCACCCAACAGTCGGACGGCTGGGAAAACGGCACGTTTCAGAAATGCGGCGGCGGTACCTATGCGCACACGATCCAGACGCACGTGCTGGTGCCGCACACGTTGGCCCGGACGACAGGCCGGAAGACGAACGCTGAAAAGCGGGAGCCAGAAAGTGGAAGAGGGGCAGCGCCGACAGGTGCTGCCCCTTTTCTCGTTGAGTAGGTTGATCCGCAGCACGTCCAGAAATGGAAGACCACGCACGCGGGTTGAGGATCACTGCGCCAGGAACGAGGACACCTTGCGGCGGATCGAATCCAGGCGGGCCGTGTCGCTCATCGTCGCACCGCCACGCTGGTTCCGGTAGAACCACTGCGCGTCGGACAACGAGACGCCCGCTTTCGCCAGAAGGGCAGGGCCCTTGGGGCAATTGATAGCATGCATGGGACTCTCCTATCTGAAACCGGGCACATCGCCCTGTCTGCGCTCTCTTTGGAAAGCGCACACAGGACGATGTGTTCCGGCCCGCAAGGAAGGCCCCAGCAGCCAAGGCTGGCAGCGCGGCGCGTTGGAGAGTCCTACGAAGCTCCCGAGGGAGCTTGGATGTGGACAGCGCTGCTTCGCCAGGTCGGCCGCCACACGAGGGTGGACGGCCTACAAAGGTTGCGTGTTGTTCAATGCAGTCACGAGGACTGCGGATGACGCAAGCGTCAAACGAGTCTCAAGGATAGCACGCGCAAACTCGAATGCTCTCAGTGGACAACGGCGGAGACCCCGCTTAACACGCCGGTGTTAAACGAGTCTCCCTAGGTCGCTCGGTGTCGTTTCGGCTCCTACGTGTAAAGGAGCTTCAACGTTATGCGGACACATCGATGTGTGCACAGACGGCTCGCGCTAACTCACATACATTGCGGCTATGTCGCCGAAGTGCATACGCGTTGGGATCGCCGACGACGACGAGTTCGTCCGCATCCTTCTAACGGGGGCGCTCGGAAAGTCCGCACAAGTTCGCGTTGTTGCCGCGGTCGAGAACGGAGAAGAAGCGGTGGAGTTGGCCAGCTCGGGCCAGATCGACGTGCTCCTGCTCGATGTTGAATCGCCCCCACTTCTCTAGACACTCGCGAGCGTGTTGAAGTACCGCCGCTCGAACTCCACCGGCGAGAGCCGGTTGTTGTTGCCGTGGCGGCGTTTGGGGTTATAGAACATCTCGATGTAGTCGAACACGTCCCGGCGAGCGTCTTCGCGGGTCGTGTAGATCTTTCTCCGGATCCTTTCGCGCTTCAAGAGCTGGAAGAAGCTCTCGGCCACGGCGTTGTCATGGCAGTTGCCCCGCCGGCTCATGCTGGGCACCAAGGCATGCTCCTTCAGGAAGTCCTGCCAGTCGTAGCTGGCGAATTGGGCGGATTCAACCGGTCGTCG
>JAYEKC010000291.1:0-15269 GCA_034716715.1 Gemmatimonadota bacterium
CTAGCTGTTGATGACGAAGACGTTGTTCACCGACGTGCGAGGAGCCGCTGGAGGGGTGGCATGTAGTTGAGTGCGGTGTGGCGACGTTCCGTGTTGTAGAAGTGAAGGTAGTGCGGCAGTGCGGCGGCGCGGGAGTCGCTGGTGCGATAGGCACGGACGTAGGCCCACTCGGCAAGCAACGTGCGGATGAACCGCTCGACCTTGCCGTTGGTTTGTGGGGTGTACGGGCGCGTCCGGAGGTGGCGCAGGCCCAGGGCGCGGCGGGCGGCGCGGAACGCGCGCCCGCAGTACCCGGGGCCGTTGTCCGTAAGCACCGCGCGCACGCGTACCCGGAGCTCCCGCCAGAACCACGTGACGGCGCGGTGGAGGAACGCGGCAGACGTCGTGCTCCGTTCATTCGGGAGGACCTCGCTGTAGACCACGCGCGAACAGTCATCGAGCGCACAGTGGACATATTCCCAGCCGGCGCCCGGGCTCGCCCGGCGCCGATCGCCGTGGATGCGGTGCCCGACGCGCTCGAAGCGACCGAGCTTCTTGATGTCGAGATGGAGCAAGGTGCCGGGCCGGCGTCGTTCATAACGCATGCGAGGCCGGGGCGGCTCGATCGAGCGCAGCCGCGCCATCCCCAGGCGCCGCTGCACGGTGACGACCGTCGAGAGCGGCAGGTGATACTCCTGCGCGATCTTCAGCGAGCTCCACCGGCGGCGCCGGGCCCGCAGGATCTGTCGGCGCTGATGCCGTGGGAGTTGCCGGGGCGAGCGCTTCGGGCGGGAGGAGCGATCCGCCAACGCGGGATCCTCCTCCGCCCGCGCGACCCACTTTCGGATCGTGCGCGGTGTGACCCGGACGCTGCGCGCCACGTCGGCCGCCGGTTCGCCGGCCTGCACCCGTGCGACCACTTCCCGTCGCATTGCGGGGGTCAATCGTGCATTCTTGTGGATGTTCACTGAGCCCTCTGGTGGTTGCGAGTGGATGTCTCGACAACTCCAGCTTGCTCCTGCTACGGCTCAGTGAACAACCTCCTCGTCAATTACAGCTAGCGGGCCCTGCGGCGAGGCCGGCGTGAGCCCGGGGTTGGCGTTGATCTCGTACGAATGCGCGAACGCGGGCGGCGCGTCGTAGCGCAGGTCCCAGTTCACGCGGTGCGCGCCGGCACCCGATGGCAGCGCGCGCGGCGCGAGCAGCCAGAAATTCGGGAACGGCGGGCGCGCGGCCTCCGGCACCGGCGCCACCGTGTCACTCGAGTAGTGCCGCACCACGGCGCCGGCCGCGTCGAGCACGTCGATCGTCACGCGGTCCGCCGCCCGGCCGAGCCAGTAGTCGATCACCGCGCCGTCGGGCGGGTTCGCGGCGTGCGGAATCTCCTCGTGCAGCGGCGTGTCCTGGTTCACGTTCCGGCGTACCCGCGTGGCGACGCCGGGCGCGAACAGGTGCGCGGGCTCGGCCGCCACCGCCCCGCCCCGTTCGTGCAGCTGCCGCAGCATCGAGATGTCGTCCACCACCCACAGCCCGCGCCCGTGCGTGGCGATGAGGAGGTCGTTGTCCTTCACCGTGAGGTCGCGCACGGGCGTGTTGGGCAGGTTGAGCGCGAGCGACTGCCAGTGGTCGCCGTCGTCGAACGAGACGTACACGCTGCTCTCCGTGCCGGCGAACAGCAGCCCGGGGGCCGCAGGATCCTCGCGCAGCACGCGCGCGAAGCTCCCGCTCGGCTCATCCACGGGCAGCCCGTCGGTGATCTTCGTCCACGTCCTGCCCCAGTCGTGCGTTCGGTAGAGGTACGGCCGGTGGTCGCCGCTGCGCAGGTACTCCACCGCCGCGTAAGCCGTGCCCGGCGCGCGGTGCGAGAGTTCCACCGACGACACGTTGGCCACACGCGGGTTGGGCAGCCCGGCGATGCTCACGTCGCGCCACGTGCGGCCCGTGTCGCGCGTCATCTGGATGAAGCCGTTGTCGGTGCCCACCCAGATCTCGCCGGCGGCGAGCGTGGACGCGACCATCGACTCGATCGCGCCGTAGCCGCCGAGCCGCTTGGCGCCGGTGGCCGAGTCCATGCCCGCGGGCTTCGCGAGGTCGGGGCTCATGCGCGTCCAGTGCGCGCCGCCGTCCGTGGTGCCGAACACGGAGTTGAGCCCGGCAAGCAGCAGCCGCGGGTTCCACGGCGCCCAGAGGAGCGGCACCGACGGCGTGGTGCGCGCCTTGAGCGCGGGGTCGAGCGCCGGGCTCACGTCGATGATCTGCTCCGTGGGATAGCTGATGCGCTGGATGCCGGCGCCGCTCGCGAACACCGTGTTGGGGTCGCGGGGGTCGGCCACGATCGTGCCCCATTCCCAGCCGCCGACGGGATTCCAGTCGAACATCGTCACCGCGCCGTAGTTGCCGCGGCTGCGCGTGCGGATGGCGCCAGCGTCCTGCTGCGCGGCGTAGACCCAGTACGGGTACGAGTTGTCGGTGGAGAGGTGGTAGAGCTGCTCGGTGGACTGGTTGTACCACGCGCTCCACGTGGCCCCGCCATCGAGCGACACGGTGGCGCCCTGGTCGAGCCCCATCAGGATGCGCTTGGCGTTGGTGGGGTCGATCCACAGCTGCTGCGGGTCGTCGCCGCCGGGCGCGCCGTTCATCCCGGTGAACGTGGCGCCGCCGTCGACGGACCGGTACGAGGCCGTATTGATGGTGTAGACCACGTCCGGGTTCTTCGGGTCCACGTACACGCCGGCGCTGTACCCGCCCTGCCCGTTGCGAATGCGTTCGTCGCCGGCCGCCATCCGCCGCCAGCGCGCGCCGCCGTCGTCGGAGCGGAACAGCCCGCCGTCGGTGATGAGGTACACGCGCTGCGCGTTGGTCCCCATCGCCACCGCGAGCGCCGTGCGGCCGAGGAGGCGCGGCAGCCCGTCGGGATGGAGTTCCGTCCACGTGGCGCCGCCGTCGAGCGACTTGTATATGGCCGTGCCCGTGCGCCCCGTGTCGGGCGAGGGCCGCACCGCGGTGCCGAACTGCCACGAGCGATACTTGCCCACGGCGTAGCCCGGCGGCGTCCAGTGCCGCACCGACGTGGCGAAGATCACGTCGGGCACGTCGAAGGCGCGGGCGAGCTTCGCGATGCCCGTCGTGTCGTCGATGAACAGGGTCTTCGCCCACGTGCGCCCGCCGTCGGTGCTGCGGTACACGCCGCGGTCGGCGTTGGCGTGGATATGGTCGCCGAGCGCGCCCACGAGCACGATGTCCGGGTTCCGCGGGTCCACGAGCATCGTCTGGATGTGACGCGTGGCGGCGAGCCCGAGGTGGCGCCACGTGGCGCCGGCGTCGGTGGACTTGTACACGCCGTTCCCCTGGTCGAGCGTGCCGCCCGTGATCATGTCGCCCGTGCCCACGTACACGATGGCGGGATCCGACGGCGCGACTTCCACCGCGCCGATGGACGACACCTCCTTCACGGCGTCGAACACCGGGAACCACACCTGCCCCGCGCTCGTGGTCTTCCACAGCCCGCCGCCCGGAAACCCCGCATAGAACGTGCCCGCGTCGCCGATCACGCCCGACACGGCGCTCACGCGCCCGGCGCGAAACGGGCCCAGGTTGCGCCACGTGAGGCTGGCGTAGAGTCGCGGATCCACCGCGAGCGCCTCCGCGTTTCGTGCCGTCGGTCGCGTCGCTGTGCGTTTCGCCGTTCGTTTCGCCGTTCGCGTCGCGGTCCGGGCCTGCTGCGCCAAAGCCGACGAGCCGGCGAGCGCGAAGGAGAGGGCGAGGAGCGCGGCGAGGCGCGGGAGGCGGCGGACCGTGGATGATTTCATGGATACGTAGCGGTGAAGATCAGTCGGCCGGCATTCGCGGCCGGCGGCGACGGGCCCTTGGCGGTTCCCCAAACATATGGACCATGTCCGGACCCGGCTGCCTCAAACGTTGACCAGGCGTACCCCCCGTCGCGGCACCACGCCGCATCGGGCACATTCCAGTCAACCGGAGACCGCAATGGCCGACTTCCTCTACCTCTACCGCAACAATCCGGCCGCCAGGAAGGCCGCGATGGGCACGCCCGAGGCGCGCCAGAAGACCATGGAACGCTGGATGGCCTGGTTCGGCGACCTCGAGAAGAAGGGACACATCCGTTCCGGCGGCGATCCGCTCGAGGCCACCGGCAAGGTGGTGCGCGGCGGCACGCGCGCCATCGTCGACGGCCCCTTCGCCGAGGCCAAGGACGTGATCGGCGGCTACTCGGTGATCATCGCGAAGGACGCGACCCAGGCGGCCGAGCTGGCCAAGGGGTGCCCGATCCTCGATGATCCGGACGGCTCGGTCGAGGTGCGGCCGCTCGCGGCGATGTAGGCCGCCGCGCCCCGTGGGCAGGATGGAACAGGCGGCCCTGCACGAGCACCTCTTCCGACAGGAAGCCGGCCGGATGATTGCCTCGCTCACGCGGCTCTTCGGGACGCACAACCTGGCGCTGGCGGAGGACGTCGTACAGGACGCCTTCGCCCGCGCCCTCGAGGTGTGGAAGGTGCGCGGCGTGCCGCCGAATCCGTCGGCGTGGCTGATGGCCACGGCGCGCCACCGTGCGCTCGACGTCATCCGGCGCGAGCGCACGGCCCGCACCTTCGCACCGGAGCTCGCGCGGCTGCTCGAGTCCGAATGGACGGCGTCGGCCGTGGTGGACGAGGCGTTCACCAGCGGCGTGGCGCTCGGCGAGCAGCTGCGGATGATGTTCTCCTGCGCCGACCCCGCGCTCGCCGAGCCGGTGCAGGTGGCGCTCATCCTGAACATCCTGTGCGGCTTTGGCGCGGCGGAGATCGCCGCCGCGTTCCTCGACGGGCGCGCGGCGGTGGAAAAGCGGATCGCGCGCGGCAAGCAGGCGCTCGCCGGGTCGCGGACGCTGTTCGACCTCTCCGACGCCGATTTCGCCGCGCGCCTGGCGTCCGTGCACCGGGCGCTCTACCTCTTGTTCAACGAGGGATACCACGGGGCGTCGGCGCGCCACGTGGTGCGGGCCGAGCTGTGCAACGAGGCCATGCGCCTCGCCGCGCTGCTGCGCGAGCATCCGGTGACGGCAACGCCGGCCACGTTCGCGCTTGGCGCCGTGATGTCGCTGCACGCCGCACGCCTGCCCGGGCGCGTGGACGAGGCCGGCGACCTCCAGTCGCTGTGGGAGCAGGACCGCGCGGCGTGGGACCAGGCGCTCATCGCCCAGGGGCGCGCGCTGCTCGAGGCGTCGGCCGCCGGCGACGAGGTCACGACGTACCATCTCGAGGCGGCGATTGCCGCCGTGCACGCGTCGGCGCCGGCGGCGGCGGACACGAACTGGGCCGCGATCGTCGCGCTGTACGACCAGCTGATGCGCGTGGCCCCGTCCGCCGTGGTGGAACTCAACCGGGCCGTGGCCATCGCCCAGCGCGACGGCCCCGACGCCGGTCTCGTGGCGATCGCCCGCATCGAGGGGCGTGAGCGGCTCGACGCCTATCCATTCCTCCACGCGGCGCTCGGCGAGCTGGAGCGGCGGCGCGGGCACGACGCGGAGGCGCGCGCGCACTTCGGGCGCGCGCTGGGGCTGGCGCGCAGCGACGCCGAACGCCGCTACCTCGAGAAGCGCATCACGCCTCGGTCCGCCGCCCGCCTGCCTTGAAGAACGTGTAGCAGAACACGCCGTCCGGTTCCGCTGCGCGGCGGAGCCCGGCGATGCCCGCCTCGAATCGTGCCGGCTCGATGAGCCCGGCGGCGATCGCCGGCTGCCGCACGCCCTCGATCATTGCGGTGAACGTCTTCTCGGTGAACGCCTCCACGAGTGCCGGGTGGCTCGCGTCGGCGTACACCATCCGCGGCGACACGTGCACTGATGCGTACCCGGCCTCCGTCAGCAGCGGGTGGAGCCGGCGCCCGATCATCGCGTCGCCGCCGGAGCGACGCTGGAGCTCCACCAGGCACGCGATGGCTTCGCGGGCCGCCGCGTCGTCGGGATGGAAGTACGCCGACCCGTGGTCGCCCTCGATCACGGTGATGGACCCGCCCGGGCGCAGGATGCCACGCAACGTGCGCAGCGCGTCGAGGGGGCGCGTGAGGTGCTCGAGCACGAAGCAGACGAACACGTGATCGAACGACCCCGCGGCAAAAGGCAGGGTGAAGATGTCCGCCTGCCGGAACTCGACGTTGTCGAGGCCGGCGGCCCTCGCCCGGGCCTCCGCCAGCGAGTTCGCGGACACGTCCACCGAAACGATCCTCGCTCCGGGGCTGCGCCGTGCGAGGGTCAACGTCTGGGCGCCGGTGCCGCAGCCCACCTCCAGCACCGTGCTGCCCGGCGGATAGGCCGTGTCGTGGTGGAGCAGGTCCACGAGCGCGCCGGCCTGGTCCTGGAGGCGCTCTCCCTCGCGGCGCCCGTACCCGTGCACGTACGGTGCGCTCACCTCATCCACCCCGGCATCCGTTCGTCACCGGCCGCGCGGCGCGAGCGCCGGCAGGAGCATCGGCACGTCCTGCCGGTAGGCGGCGTACGCGGCGCCGAACGTCGCGTCCATCAGGCGCTCCTCCTGCCGCGCCTTGATCACGAACGCGGTCGCGAGCAGCGCAAACCCCACGGCGTCGGCCACGGAACTGCGCAGGAGCGCGGTGGCCGCCGCCGCGGTGAGGATCCCCATGTAGATCGGGTGCCGCGTGATGGCGTACGGGCCGCTGCGAATCAGGGTGTGCTCGTCCTTGAGGGTGACCACGGCGCTCCAGTTCCGGCCGAGGTGCACGCGGGCCCACACCGCGAGGGCGAACCCGGCGAAGGCCAGGGCCACCTCGGCCCATCCGGCGGCGTCGCTCCACGGGAGCACGGGCCGCAGCACGGTAACTTGGGCGATCGGGTGCGCGAGCAGGATGGTGCCGGCCCACTGGAGGGCGGCGTAGCGCCAGCGCGCGCCGGTGGGCTGCCGCTGCAGCGTGCGCTTGGTGAACGGCGCGGCCGCGATCCACGCGGCGAGCCACGCCACCCACAGCGCGACGATCGCCGTGGCCGGATTGATCACGGGCATGGCTGCCGGCCTGGCCGTTCGGTTTCACGCCTGACGCTGCTGCTCACGTTCGACTCCCCAGGGTGCCGGCGTGACGTACGGACGGGGCGCGCCGGCGGATTCAGCCGTTGGGGTGAGCGCAGCCGCGCCCGCCGGCGTCGTGGTAACCCCCAACCTCGAGCGAATATGCTCGGACCTTCCTCCCAACCCCCTCAACCCCGGCCCTGCGTTCAGCTTAGAACTGGACGAAGGACGGGGGGAACGTCAGGCGCCAAGCTATGGGGCTTGACGTGATCTCCAGAGCCGGTAGGCCGCCACGACGCCCACAACAAGAATGACTACGCCGACGATGCCAAGAAGGTATTGGCCGGCTTGAAACGCAGCCAGCAGGAGCAGCAGCCTCGTCCCGCTCGCGAAGAGCGTCCTGTAGCCCTCGCCGCAGGAGTGTCTTCGAGCTCCCTTGAGCTATCCGCCGAGAAGCTGTGACCCCGATAGCTGAAGTCTTTGGGGGATGGTGTAAGGCATTGTAGTACAACAGCTTATAGTCACTAGGAACGTATAGGCTGTTACATCCTGTTGTGTGTACAGTCTATAAGCTGTAAATATCGAATGTTATTACAGCTTACAGACTACATTACTGCTAGGCCAAAGAGAAACTCGTGAAGAGAGTCAAGAGGCTCCCGAGAAAGGCCCCGGAGATGCTCGCGCTGCAACGCCAGCAGCTCGATGGTCGCCTAAGACACCTGGGTTCAATTGAGACCCCTAGGGCGGGCTGGATCCGCACGATTCGTGAAGCCCTGGGGATGACGATGACCCAGCTCGCGAAGCGAATGGGAATCTCCCCTCAGTCGCTCAGGAGCCTAGAAGAGCGAGAGCGGAAGGGCACGGTCTCGTTGACGAAACTGCGCGAAGTAGCGGAAGCGATGGACTGTGAACTCAAGATCGCGCTGGTACCGAGAACCTCACTTGAGGAAACGGTGCATCGACAAGCCGTACGCAAAACAAGGGAGAGGCGGAATCGCATTCTCCATACGATGCGTTTGGAATCTCAGGAGGAAGGGGTAGACGACGTTCTGGATGAGGAGCGTGCAATCGACCTGTGGATCACGAAGCGAGCAAGTCGGCTGTGGGATTGACCGGTGAAACGAGACGCTCTCGCTGAATCGCACACAGGCGATGGAAACACAACGCTTGATGAAGACGAGCTGGATGGGCTCATTCCATCCCACCTGCAGACTCGCGCGGACCTCAATCAGTGGGAAGGTAAGAACATTGAACTCGCTACAGATTGGATCGCTGATCGAGCGCTAGACATCCTCGATCTTCCGATGTTGAAGGAGCTGCACCGTCGGATGTTCGGTCAGACGTGGGAGTGGGCGGGAACATACAGAAAGTCTATGAAGACCATCTCGCCATTCGACTGGCCGGAAGTTCCGCGACTAATGACTGACCTTGTGGAGAACACCAAGGTGCAGTACGAAGCGTGCAACGGCGACGGCGATGAGATTGATCGCCTCGTAGCGCGATTCCACCACGAACTTGTGAGGATTCATCCGTGGCCCAACGGTAATGGAAGGCATGGGCGGATGGTGGCGGATCTTCTGCTAAGAAAGTGGAAACGACCGCCGTTCAGTTGGGGAGCAATGAGCGGAGACGTTGATCCGGCAGAAACGCGAGATCGCTATCTCAAGGCTCTCAGTCGGGCAGACGCGAACGACTACGCGCAATTGTACGAGTTCGTCCGCTCGTGACGCGAAGTCCGCATAACGAGTTTGAATTGAGCTGCGGCGCCCAGCGGGCGCCCACAGTGATGCTGCCGCACGAGAGGCGGCGCCGCAAGCCACCCATATGATTGCCCGTACGCCGCCAGCTCCAATTCACTGTTAGCGCGCAGTTCGTGGGTCTCGTTCGGACAGACCGCGCCGATCGTCACACGCGGCCGTCAGCTGGAAACAAGCCGGCTATCGGGTACCGTATGTCTGAGGGGGAAGCGATTTCAGATAGAGCCACACCGCGTGCAGCTCGAAATCGGTCATCTTCCCCGCCAGTGGCCAGGGCATTACGGCCGAATCAAGGGGCGCACCGACCAGACGTCTACCTTCGCGGAGCGCGTGCGTGAAGTCGGCCTCCGTCCACGATCCGATGCCTGCCGGAGTCAGGTTGGACGAACGCCCGTTCGGCCCGCTGCCGCCCGACAGGTTGGGCCGGTGGCACCCGGTACAGAGCCCGATCTGCATCAGGTACTTCCCGTAGTGCGCGCTGGCCTCCACGGGCACCTCGCGCGGTGGCGTCACGGACCGATCGATGTCGCGCGCCGGAATGAGCGGGAATTCCGTAAACAGCGACACGGCGCGGGCCACCGGCCCGATGCGAGATCCGGGCAGCGCCCGATCCACACGGGGCCGGGAGCGAAGGTAGGCAATGATCGCGCCCACATCCGCGTCCGACATCGGGTGGTACAGGTTCGAGGGCATGAAGATCAGTGGCGTGCCGTCGCGCCGGACGCCTTCTCGAATCGCACGGGCGATCGTCGCGTTATCGTCCCGACCGAGAACGCCGCCATTACCCGCCGTGAGATTGGGCGCTACAAGTCGGCCGAAGGCGAAGTCGTCTCCCATCACCTTGCCGCCAAGATCTTCGCCGTGGCAGAGCGTGCACTTCCCGATGGCGGTGACCAGGTGTTGCCCGGCCGCGATCGCCGCCGAATCCGTCGGAACGGCGATCGGCACCGCAGCAACGTCGTAGCGCTTCCCGATCCTCAGGCCCACGATGACGTACGTCGTCGCCGCGGCAAGGACGATGAGCACGACGAGCCCTCCCGCGAGGAACGCCAACCGCTTGAGCCAGATCATGTGGTCACCCTCGCGTGTTCCGGTGCGACATGGTTACCGGCGAGACGAAGCAGCCGGCCGATCTTGAACGCCCAGAGTGGATACCCGAAATACAGGCCAGACCCGATAAGCACGCCGTTACCGATCTTGAGGGCGGCGGTTTTCCTTGCGGCGAGGCTTGCGAGCACAGTCCAGAGTCCGGCAAGGAGGACCGACGCGGCGGCATATGCGACCTGCTCCTTGAAGCTCATGAGACCGAGCAGCAGGCCGGCCTGAAAAACCACGGCACCGAGGCAACCCGTCATGCCCACGGTGAAGATTAGGCGGCGCCGCACAGCACCAAGGGGGGCCAGCACCCGGTCGAACGCCCCGATGACCGGGAGCGCAAGCGCGTATTGAACCAGGACGCAGAAATCGTTCAGAGGGCCGAAGACGATCAGCCATCTGGCTGGCGTTGCGAACCCAATGTACATGAGAATCAGGAACACGACTCCGATGGCTGCCACTACGCCGCTTAGCGACGCAGCGACGCTTGCAACTGAGAGGCGCAAGGAGACACTAGACACGGGAGCCTGCCTGTCGCGCTAACGAGTTTGGGTTGAGCTGCGCGGCCGCACGGGTCGCATCAACGTGGAGCATGGCCGACGAGCGCGGTGCGCGCAAACGATCATGCCACCCGAGTGCCGCGCCAGCTCCAACCCACGGTTAGACCGTTCGCGGTACAACCCGGGGACATAGGTGACAGGTGTCCGGCGACATGGGTGACACTTCTTCGAACCCCTTGGGGCGGAGGAGTGATGCCTTGGCAGGAGACCAATCCCGTGCTCGAACGACACCATTTTGTGCAGGACTTGGCCAGCGGTCAATGGACGATGACCGAGCTCTGTGAACGCTACGGCGTGAGCCGGAACACCGGCTACACGTGGGCGCAGCGGTATCGGATTCACGGCATGCGCGGACTGCACGATCAGAGTCGGGCGCCGCGATCGTCGCCGCACGCGACGGCCGCCGACGTCGTCGCACTCATTCTGCGCGAACACACGCGCTTTGGTTGGGGAGCGCGCAAGATCCTGAAGCGGCTCCGCACCCGCGATCCCGCGCCGGACTGGCCAGCGCGGAGTACCATCTTCGACATCCTCGAGCGCCACGACCTGGTGCGGCATCGGCGGCGGCGCACCCGGTGGAAGCACCCCGGCACGGTGGCGGCCGTCACGACGGCACCGAATCAGATCTGGACGATTGACTTCAAGGGGGAGTTCCGGACGCAGAACCGGGTCTACTGCTATCCGCTGACGGTGATCGATCATTTCAGTCGGTATCTGCTGTGCTGCCACGGTCTCCTCGACGTGAAGGGCGCCGGCGTCAAGCCGCTCCTCCGCCGGCTGTTTCGGACCTGCGGCCTGCCCGAGGCGATTCGGAGTGATAATGGCTCACCCTTCGCTTCCACGGGCATCCACGGCCTCAACCGGCTTAATGTGTGGTGGCTGCAGCTCGGGATTGTCCACCAACGCATCACGCCCGGGAGTCCGCAGGAGAACGGCGCACACGAGCGACTCCACCGGACGCTAAAGGCGCGGGCCATTCGCCCGCCGGCCGCCAATCTCAACCTGCAGCAACGGGTGTTCAACACCTTCACGCGGACGTACAACGAGCTCCGCCCGCACGAAGCGCTCAACGACGAAACGCCTGCCTCCCGCTGGCGGCCATCGCTGCGGCCGTATCCGGAGCGCATCGCGCCCCCCGAGTACCCAGGCCATGTGCAGGTGCGGCGCGTCAGCAACTGCGGCACGTTCCGGTTACACTCGGGGCAGTACTTCCTGAGTCAGGCCCTCAACGGCGAGCATGTCGCCTTCGAGGAAGTGCAGGACGGCATCTGGAATATCGTCTACTACACCACGCTGCTCGGTCGCTTCGACGAGCGCACCCACCGCATCACCGGGGCGCCCTCACTCAAGGACAAGTGTTAACCATGTCCCCGGACGTTTTGTCACCTATCTCCCCGGCTGTTCACCCACGGTGACCTTTTACAGGGCCGGTACGACAATCGTGGCTGTGTCGGCAACAGCCCCCGCCTCGGCGATGATGCGGGTTCCGGGGTACGCCGGTGAGCCCATGGTAAATCGACAGCCTGCGGCAAGGGGCGTAATTGAACCAGCCGAGGATGGGACGACGCGACAGGCGAACGAAGCACCCTGCGGAAACCCAGACAGCGCAACTTGAATGTCGACTGACTGCCCAGCGGACATCGCGATCGTCTTGGGCGTGACAGTGATTGACTGCCGGGCGGGCTCAGCTAGTTCTGACTTACATGCCGCGGCCATGCTAGCAAGGCTCGCCGCAACGACGATGACATTCAGGCGCATGCTTACCCTACCCTCTGCAGTTCTCCGATCGGCATAACGTTGACGTTCTGCTGCGGGGCTCGCAGCGAGCAAGCTGATACACGCTGCTTGACGCAGGGCGCGGGCGCAACCCAATGATGCCCCCGAGCGCCCCGGCAGCAGCAACGGCTTGTTGGGCTGCGACTTCATACGGGTCGATTGCCGAGGAACAGACTTCGCGGCAGCGCCCCGGAGATGCCCGCAACGGTGAAGACCCCAAGAGCCACCATCAAGGTCGCGGTGCCTCCAGAGACGGAAGACCACGTGTCTACGTGCCGGGCCAGCACCGCGAGTCCACTCCAAGCGACGAATCCAGAAAGCGAGCAGAGGGCGTAGAAGGCGGCATGGTGAGCACCGTATGCCCGGTCGCGAACCTTCTCGTCGATGTCGGCGAGATTCCCGTCCTTATCCCGGTGGGCGACATTGTAGATCCAGACGCCGTAGTGGAATCCGGCGTAGCTCTGAAACGCGGACCACGCGAGCGCGACGAGCCAGAATGGCCACGGACAGTTCATCGGGATTGATGCCAAGGCGCTCATGAACGTCTCGTTCTCATCGAAAGGTCGAGTCGGCAGCCCAACGAGTTCGAATTGAGCTGCGGCGCGTTAGGATGGCGCGCACGCCGACCTCAAGGTGCTGCACCTCGACGGCAGGCGCCACACCAGGACGAGTGCCCTCCGCGCCGTCAGCTCCAATTCGCTGGTTAGACGCCGGCGCAATTGAGCCCGTGACGGAACGAGCCTTGGCGAGCATGTGCGCGGTGACGCTCCATGATGCTGACGCGGCAGTGCTCATCGGTCGGCCGCCGCACCCCTGCGGGCACGAAGCCGCTCCGCATGAGCCCGGGCGAACGAGCCACCGCGAGCAGCGAAAGTTCCCGAATGGCGAGCCGCACTGGAAGCACTCACGAAAGCCGCAGTTCCATCAATCATTTGCAGTTGGGCCGGGCGCTCTAACGCTGACGTTCTGCTGCGGGGCCCGCAGCGGGCAAGCGCATCGATGCTGCCGCGCCGTGATGGCTGGCGCAAGACGGGGATGCCGCCGTACGCCCCGGCAGCAGCAACGTGTGGTTATGCCTCACGTGCGCTGATGCCACGTGCTCGGGTCACTGTGCTGGTGCAGCACAGCGCGGACTTCGAGCTGATCGGCGACCAGGCGATAGTACACGGCGTATGGGAACCTCGGCACCAGCATCCGGCGAATCCCGTGATGCACTTCAGGCCCCGCTTGCGGGAAGCGGTCAAGGCGATCCCAGAGCGTCTCGAGCGACTCCGTAAAGCGCGCGCCGAGCCCTGGGCGCTGGTCTTCGTACCACTTGAAAGCTGCCTCGATGTCCGCGCTCGCGAGCGGCGTGAACATCGGGCGGCGACCCATCAGCGACCTTTCAGGCGGGAGCGGACCTCGTCCCAAGTCACGGAGGCCTGCTCTGACGGATTTGCGAGCCGACGGTCAAGCTCCGCGCGGTGCCAGTCTGGCACCGGTACGTTCGATGGCGACGCGGACAAGTGATCCCATACCTCCTCGACTAGCTCGAGCTGCTGGTCGGCAGGGAGTCGGAAGATCTCGTCTAGGATGCCCTTCGGGGTCATGCCGTAACCTGCACGGTCAACCTGGCACCGACAAGTGGCAGTGAGGCATAACGAATTGGCGTTCTGCTGCGCGGCCCGATTGACCACGCCCATTGATGCTGTGCCGCTTTGCTCGAAAGCGCAATCATGGATGAGTGCCCGAGCCGCGTCTGCAGCAACGCCCCCTCTGAAGAGCTTTTGCGCAAGAGGGCGCACGTTCCCCTGATCGCCTCGCGGCGATTCCTGCGTTGCACCGCTCCACGCCTTCGACCCCTCGTCCGGCGACCAAGCGCAGCCGAAGCTGGCTTCACGCGCCTCTACGTGTATGTCACACAACAGCATTCATTCGAAGGAGGTGGCCCGATCGGGTTATCGGGTGTCGCCGCGGTCCTATGCGGCCGAACCCATGCGTTGACGCGGGCGCACCCCCAGCTTGTGTTGGGCATCGTGTTGCCGAAGCCACTCATCATATGTCCAGCCGTTCACCAGCATCCAGAACAAATAGCAGCAGAGTTTCCGCGCCGCCGCGACCGTCGCCTTCTGCTTGCCCTTCGCGCGCAGGAGATGTTGATAGTGCATGCCGATGGGCCCAGGCGCCAGCTTCAGCGCCTGCACGACCTCGATCAGAATCCACTTGAGCCAGGGGCTTCCCGCCCGGCCTACGCTGCCGTGCGTGGTCTTGTCGCCGGAGCTTCGGGTCGTCGGGGTGAGTCCGGCGAACGTCGCGAGCTCATGGCTCGTGCGAAACCGCTCGACCGTCCCAATCTCGGCCAGGATCAGGAGCGCGCTGAACGGGCCGATGCCGGGCACGGTCTCGAGTTGGGCGACGCGCGCGTCGGCCTTCGCCGCCGCCCGTACGGCTCCGTCGAGGCGGGTGATGCGGACGGTCATCGCGTCGAGCACTTCCAGATATACGTCCACCTGCTGCCGCACCGCCGGCGGCAGGGCCAGCGCCGCCAGCCAGGCTCGGCCCGCGACGCCGTACAGATCGCTCCGCTCCCACCGGCAGTTCACGGCGATGAGCAAGCCGTGGATGCGGTTCTTGAGTTGCGTGCGGATGCGTACGAGCTGCGCGCGGCCGCGCAGCAACACGCGCCGGGCCCGCGTGTCCGGATCGGCGATCCAGATGGCCGGGAAGCAGTGCACGCGGGAGAGCTCGGCGAGCTTGTACGCATCCACCGGGTCGGTCTTCGCCCGCGCCTGCCAGATCAGCTTCACCTGATGCGCGTGCGCCACCTGGACCGTGTAGCCCAGCGGGGTCAGGTGTGACTCCAGCCACGCCCAGTACAGCGTCGCCTCCATCGCCACCGTCACCGGCCCGGCCAGGCTCCCGAGGAACCCACAGATCTCGGGCAGCTCCGGCCGCAGCCGACGCCGCTCCGCGACCACACGCCCGTCGGCATCGAGGGCGCACGCCGTGATGTACCGCTTGTGTAGATCCAGTCCGACCGTCGTCATGGTGCTCTCCGGGTTCACGTGGCATTCCCTGCCAACGTGCACCTCTCGCGCTCACTC
>JAYEKC010000292.1:0-2997 GCA_034716715.1 Gemmatimonadota bacterium
ACGAACGACGAGTACGCGCCGTACGTCCATCCCTTCTGTTCGCGCAGGATGAGGAACAGCCGCGAGTCCGACCCGCCGCCGAGCACGTTGTTGGCGATGGCCGCGCCGTATTGCCGCGGGCTCGCGGGCAGCCACGTGAGGTTGCCCGCGAGGATGTTCGACTGCACCGAGCCAGGCCTGTGCACCAGCACGATCTGCGTCGCCGTGCGCGTGGGCAGTTGCGCGGCGGGCCCGCTCGCGGCGGGCGCTGGCCCGGTCCACCCCTTGAACGCCGACTCGGCCATCCGCCGCGCGTCGGCGAGCGACAGGTCGCCGGCCACCACCAGCAGCGCGTTGCCGGGCCTGAGCAGCCGCTCCTGGAACGCCGCGAGGTCGGCGCGGGTGATCGCGCGCACCGACGCCGGGTCGGGGCGCCGCCCGTACGGATGCGCTCCGTACAGCTCGCGGGCGAACACGCGCGCCGCGATCGCCGCCGGCTGCGACTGCTCGAGTTGCAGCGCCGACAGGGTCTGCGTGCGGTACAGCTCCACTTCCTTGTCCGTGAACGACGGCCGCATCACCGCGTCGGCGAGCAGCCCGAGCCCGAGCGCGGCGTTCTCGCGCAGGACGTTGACGTCCACCGAGAGGAAGTCGTTGCCCGCCGACGCGGAGAGCGAGCCGCCCACCCCCTCGATCGCCGCGGCCACCGCCTCGGCGTCGCGACTGCCTGCGCCCTTGGTGAGCAGGCCCGCCACCATGTCGGCGGTGCCGGACTTGCCGTCCGGGTCGTAACGGCTCCCGGCGTTGAAAGCGAGCGAGATGGACGCGATCGGCAGGCGGTGGTTCGACACGACGATCATCCGCATGCCGTTGGCGAGCGTGGCTTCCTGGAACGGCGGGAACTGCGCGGCCTTGACCGGCAGGGCCGGCGGCGGCGACGCGGGGAACTGCTGCGCGCGGGCGTCGGCGGGCGCGGCGAGCACGGCGCCGGCGAGCGCCCCGCCCGCCCCAGCGATGGCCGCGCGGTGAAGCGCACGAGGGGTGAGGGTCACGGGGGTCATCGGTTGTCCTCCGGCACTGGCTTCGGCGCGGCCGGCGCTGCCGGCGGCACCACCGTCACGATCAGGGAATTCGCGGGCACGAGGTACGTCGCGGCCACGCGCTTGATGTCGTCCAAGGTCACCTTCGCGTAGCGCTCGAGGTCCGTGAACACGGCGTTCGGGTCGCCGAGGTAGAACGTCGCGGCCTGGATGGCCTCCGTCATGTCGAACGCCGTCTGGCGCTCGTTCACCTTGGCGGCGCGGTACTGGTTCTTGGCCTTCGTGAGTTCCTCCTCGGTCACGCCGCCGGCCGCGACCTTCGTGACCTCGGCCTCGAGCCGGGCGTCGAGCGAGTCGGGGTTCACGCCCTGGTTCGCGACCGCGAGCGCGAGGAAGAACCCCGGGCCACGCCGCGGGCCGAACGGGTTGAGGATCACCTGCTGCCCCAGCGCGAGCTTCGTCTCGCGGGCGAGCACGCGGTTGAACCGCGAACTCTCGCCGGACCCGAGGATGGTGGAGAGGAGGTCGAGCGCCGGCGTGTCCGGGTGGCCCGTTTCCGGCACGCGGTAGAGCGCCAGCACCGCGGGCAGCGTGGCCTTGTCATCCCGCACCCGCGTGGTCATGCGGCCCGTGCCGAACGGCTGGTGGCACGCCGGCTTGGGCGCGTCGGGCTGGCGCGGAATGTCGCCGAAGTACTCCTGCACCAGGCGCTTCACCTCGGCGGGGTTGATGTCGCCCGCCACCGTGAGGACCGCGGTGTTCGGCGCGTAATGCCGGCGGAAGAAGTCCTGCACGTCGGCCACGCTCGAGGCGTTGAGGTCGTCCATCGAGCCGATCAGCGAGTGCGCGTACGGGAAGCACGTCGTGGAGTCGAAGAGCGGGAGCGTGGCCTCCCAGATGGCCTTGCCGTACGGCTGGTTGTCCACCCGGAGCCGCCGCTCCTCCTTCACCGCCTCGATCTGGTTCTTGAGGTTCTCGGCGTTGACGTTGAGCGAGCGCAGGCGGTCGGCCTCGAGCCAGAGCGCCAGGTTCACGCGGTTCGAGGGAATCTCCTCGTAGTACCGCGTGATGTCGTACTGCGTGTTGGCGTTGTTGCGGCCGCCGGCGCGCTCGATCAGCTGCGAGTGCTCGGCCTTCTTCACGTGCGCCGAGCCCTGGAACATCATGTGCTCGAAGAGGTGGGCGAAGCCCGTCTTGCCCTTCGCCTCGTCGCGCGCGCCCACGTCGTACCAGAGCGACACCGACACGACTTGCGACGAATGGTCCTCGAGCAACTGGAGCGTGAGGCCGTTGGCCAGCGTCGAGCGTTCGATGCGGGGCTGCGCCGCCAGCTCGCGGGCACCGTGCAGCGCCGCACCGAGGCCCAGCACGGCCGCGACGACACGAATGGTTCTCGTGGATGCAATCATCGTGTGTCCGAAGTGAGGGGAGACATCTCCAATTGTACGCCGATTGGCCGCCGATGTGTCATCCGGTCGAGCCAAACCCGCCGGCGCGCTCCGTGGACCGCGTGACGACGCCGCGTTCCACCGCCGGCGCCTCGAAGCGCGCGAGCACCGCCTGGGCGATGCGTTCGCCATGCCGGACGACGAGCGGCGCCGTGCCGCCGTTCTTCACGGGCACGCACCACTCCTCGGCGTAATCCGGGTCGATGGTGCCCGGCGCGTTGGCGATCACGAGGTCGGTTTTCACGCTCGTCCCGGAGCGCGGCCGCACCTGCGCCTCCACGCCCGCGGGGAGCCGCGCCTTGAAGCCGAGCGGGATGAGCGCCTTCTCGCCGGGCGCGAGCTCGAGCACGAAGGTGCCGTCGCGGTCGGCCGCCGCCCGCTCGGTCGCCACGCCCCCGCTCCACACCCGCACGCGGCGCGCGCGGAGGTAGGCGGCCAGGTCGTAGCCGGCGCTGCCGGCCGTCGCGCGGGCCGGCAGGGGCCCGTCGTTGTGCAGTGTCTCGATGATGAGCATCGCGTTAGATCGTCCG
>JAYEKC010000293.1:0-2996 GCA_034716715.1 Gemmatimonadota bacterium
CTCGATCCGAGGAACGGCAGATGGCCACTGCAGTGCAACACGAGCAGGACGCGGGCTTTACGGCGGTGATCGCCTACCGCGACGACCAGAAGCGCTGGAGCGTGACCGTGAACGATGGGCCGAACTCGCCGACGGGTGTTGGCCATGGAGCGGCGGGCGAATCCTTCGACGTCGTGCTCGACGCGGCGATCGACGACCTCACGCGGCAGCGGAAGGCCCTCGCGCAGCTGGTGATCCGATGAGGCGCCCGCGTGTGAAGGTTCCCACCCTCGCCGATGCCCGCGACCTCGCCGGCATCCAGGCGGCAGAGGCCGCCTACCAGCGCGACCGTGCCGATCGCGGCGATCGCCAGATCCGCGCACGCAAGGCCGTCGCGACGCGTCTCCGCAATCGGATGAAAGCCGGTCGATGCCCCTGCTGCTCGCACCGATTCACGGATTTGCGCGAACACATGCGCACCGAACACCCGAAGTGGAACCCCGAGCGAGCCGCGGATGCGCTCGCTGCCAAGTAGTCCACGCCATTCACAGGACTGAGACGATGCCCGACCCGGAAGCCCCGACCACTGCCGTCGCCGCCCCACCCGTGAAGTCGCCGATCGAGGCGGAGAAGCCATCGTTCCTCGCCATGTTCGGCAGCCTCGAAGATGGCGCGCTCGACTCCGACCTCACGGACGACCTCGTGCAGCTCGTGCACGACATGCGCGCGTTCGCGCTCGCGACGGGCGCGAAGCCCAGGGCCAAGATGACGCTCTCCCTCGAGATCAAGCTCGACGGCGGGATCTTCGAGGTCATCCCGAGCTACACCGTGAAGCCGCCGAAGAAGCCGCGGTCGCGCTCGATCTTCTACGCAACGAAGTCGGGGGGGCTCAGCGCGAACAACCCGTCGCAGACCTCGCTGCCCCTCGGCCCGCCGAAGGACGTCACTGCCACCGACCGCCCGATCGCGGTCGTGCGATAACCCCAACCCGAGACTCGCCCGATGCCCAGCATGGAAACCGGCGACGTCGCCGAACTCATCAGCGAGATTCGCTCGCTCGACGCGTTCGAGACGATCACCGTTCCCGACCCCGCGACCGCGCAGGACGTTCCCTTCGCCGTCCTGCCATCCTCGAAGAAGATCGAGAGCCTCGTGCCGATCTTCGAAGCCTTTCGTGGCGCGCCGGTGCGCCGGAAGGGCGAGGCGAAGATCCGCGACCGCGCGTCGTTCATCGCCCACGTCGACGCGTTCAAGGATGACCACTCGGCGATCTTCGCCGTGCCCGATCGCGAGAATCCGCGGCTGCTCGCGGTCTACGACTACAACGAGAAGGGCGGCATCGCCGTGGCGAAGCCGCGGTTCGGCCAGCACCGCGCGCTCTACCGCTGCGCCCTGTCGGAGCAATGGAAGGCGTGGCAGGAGGTCAACGGCGAGGACCTGAGCCAGCCGGAGTTCGCCGCGTTCCTCGAGGACCACATCGAGGACGTCTGCCTGGTCGACGGCCCGCACATCGCCGAGCTCGCGCAGCTGCTCGAGGCGAAGGTCGGCGGTCCGTCGACGATGCTCAAGCTCTCGCGGGGCCTGCAGGTCACCGCGACGACGACCGTGCACAACGCCGTGACGCTGGCCACGGGCGAAGTGCAGGTCGTCTTCACCGAGCAGCACAAGGACGGGAACGGCCCGATCACGACGCCGAACCTCTTCTTCCTCAACATCCCGGTGTTCGAGGGCGGCGACGCGTACCAGGTCGCGGTGCGGCTCCGCTACCGGCTCAACGCCGGCCGCCTGTCGTGGAGCATCGTGCTCTACCGCGACGACAAAATCTTCGACGACGCGTTCAAGGGCGTGGTCGACAAGGTGAAGGAGTCCACCGACGTCGCGGTCTACCTCGGCGAGCCGGAGGCCTGAGCGATGGGCGACGACCCGAAGTACCCGCTCAGCGAGCAGCAGGTCGCCGACATCGAGAGACGCTTCACGTACCGCTCGCCGAAGGGCGACCAGCTCGACCGGTACGCCGCCCTGCGGAGCGGCGCGAAGAACCTCGCGTGGCAGATCTTCCAGAGCACCCCGCCATCGCGGGAGCAGTCCCTCGCGCTCACGAAGCTCGAGGAAGCCATCATGCACGCCAACTCCGCGATCGCGCGGAACGAGTAGATCCCGTGAAACCCCGCTGGCAGATGGAGCTCGAAGAGGGCGTCAAGCAGCTCGAGGCGGAAGTCTCGAAGCGGAAAGGCGTGTCGCAATTCGACCCCGTGGCCGACGGCATCGCCTACGCCGCGGGGGAGTTCAAGACCCGCCTGGCCACGCTGGTGGCGCCCGGGCGCGAGCTCACGCCGGCCGAGTGGGCCGCGGAGCAGGATCCGCCGATCGCGGAGCAGACGGTTCGGAACTACATCCGTCAGGGTCGGCTGGAGGCGCGGCGCGGGCCGACGGGGTTCCTCATCCTGGCGAACGCGAGGGTGCGCGAGCGGGGAACCGATGCCCCGTAAGAAGCAGATCACGAAGTGGGAAGGCCGCCTCGGCGTGTGGCCGCTCGTCGTCTGGTATGGCGAGCGGCCCGAGAAGGGGCATGTCTGCTACACGCGGACGTGGAGCACGCAGACGGAGAACTGGCGGTGGAAGAGCTGCCGGACGAAGGTGCGGCGACCCGACGGGTCGTTGGATCCGGATGCGCAGGCGCGTGTCATCGAGATGGCGAAGCGCCGGCACGACCTGCTCACGGGCCGTGTGACCGAGACCCCGGTCGACGCGCTGCCGCCGGTGCGGATTGTGGACACGTGGGCGATCATGACCGGCGAGGGCGGCCGCTATCCGACGCGGACTACGTACCGCGACGAGCTCGAGGCGGGGCTTCACCATGCGGCCAAGGTCCTCGGCGGTGACTTCGCCTGGCTGCACATGGATGAAGAGGCGTTCACGCGGGTCATCCGCGCGAAGGTGAAGGAGGCGCGCGCGCGGCGGCTCAAGGACGGGTCGCCCCGCGGCTGGAACGGATTCCGGGCCGGCGTGCAGGCCGG
>JAYEKC010000294.1:0-2982 GCA_034716715.1 Gemmatimonadota bacterium
TACATGGAAACGTTCCGCAACCCGGCCGACCGCATGCCGCGCGGCTACATCCTGCCTGGCAACCAGCCCGACTTCCTCACGGCCGAGAAGTTCCTGGTGGCGCTCCAGAAGGCCGGCATCATCGTGCACCGCGCCACGGCGGGTTTCACCGTGGGCGGCAAGCAGTACCCCGCCGGCTCGTACGTCGTGAAGACGGCGCAGGCGTTCCGCGCCCACGTGCTCGACATGTTCGAGCCGCAGGAGCACCCGAACGACTTCGCGTACCCCGGCGCGCCGCCCACGCGGCCGTACGACAACGCCGGCTGGACGCTTGCGATGCAGATGGGCGTGAAGTTCGACCGCATCCTCGACGGGTTCGACGGGCCCTTCAAGCGGCTCGACCCGCTCACCGACCGCATCAAGCCCGACCCGGCCACGGTCGCCACGACGGGCGCCGGATGGGTGGTGTCGGTGAAGGTCAACGACGCGTTCCACGCCGTGGCGCGCCTCTGGACCGCCGGCGCCGACGTGTATCGCACCAACCAGCCGGTCACCATCGGCGGCGTGTCGTACCCGGCCGGCTCGTACTACATCCCGGCGAACGCCAAGAGCACGCCCGTGGTGCAGAAGACCGCCGCCGACGTCGGCGTGACGTTCGCGCCATCGGCGGATCTCGCGGCCACGAGCAACAAGCTGCCCGCGCCCCGCGTCGGCCTGTGGGACCGCTACGGCGGCTCGATGCCGAGCGGCCACATCCGCTGGCTCCTCGAGCAGATGGACATGCCGTACAAGCTGGTCTACGCGCCCGAACTGGACGCGGGCAACCTCCGGTCCAAGTTCGACGTGCTGATCTTCCCCGAGAACGCCATCCCCGGGGTGAGCGCCGGCGGCCGTGGGGGCCGTGGCGGCGGCGGAGGTGGCGGCAGGGGCGGCCGCGGTGGTGGAGCCGCCGTGCCGGCGCAGTACCAGAACATGGTGGGGAACGTGACGGCCGAGCGCACGATTCCCCAACTCAAGGAATTCGTGCGACAGGGCGGCCGCCTCATCGCCATCGGCCCGTCGTCCATCAACGCGGCCGAGCAGTTCGACTTCCCGGTGACGGACCACCTGGTTGAGCGCACGCCGACCGGCACGGAAGCGACGCACCTGCCGAACGACAAGTTCTACGTGCCCGGATCGCTCCTCGAGGTGGCGTACGACACCACCACGTTGCCGGCCCGGGGCGAGGACGCCCGCGGCGTTGTGTTCTTCGACAACAGCCCGGTGTTGCGGCTGGGTCCGGACGCGGCGGCCAAGGGCGTCAGGCCCATCGCCTGGTTCGACAGCCCTGAGCCGCTGAAGAGCGGATGGGCCTGGGGCCAGAACTACCTCGACGGCGGGGTCGCGATGGCCGAGGCGAAGTACGGCCAGGGCACGGTCTTCATGTTCGGGCCCGAGATCACGTTCCGTGCCCAGCCGCACGGGACCTTCAAGCTCCTGTTCAACTCAATTGCGGGCGACGGCAAGGCGAACATCGTCCCCTAGCCTGTCATGCAGGGGGAAGCCGGGTGCCCCCCCGGGGCACCCGGCTTCCGTTTTCCCCGACACGGTTGCTCGCAGTCTCGTGTCACGAATCACTGCAGCACCCGCAGCCCGGCGCTACGTAGCTACTTAACGGATACGAAGGCGCAGGAAGCGAGCCGACCCCACCCCTCATGAACTACGGCGAGAACGGCCATTCGGGACCGATGCACCGCGATTCGCGGGGCCAGCCGCTCGCCCCGGTGGGCCACCTCTACCTGTGGTACGACGGGTTCCCGGCCCGGGAAAAGGCGCGCGGGCTGCTCGAGCGGTTCGGCGTGCCGTACCAGATCGAGGAGGGCGATTGCATCCTCGCCGAGATCGACTGGGCGACGCTTCGGTCGCTGGTGATGCCGCTGCGACGGGCGTTCACGCACTACGAGGCGGCGACGGTGAGCGTGCTCCACAAGCCCGATGGCGCGCCGCTGGCGGCGGCGGACTTCCCGCGGGTGAAGACCTACGCGCAGTTCGCGATGGTCTCCGAGTCGCAGTGGCTGGCCGAGCTGCTCGACGAGGAGCGCTTCACGAGCGTGCTGCAGGACATCGTCTACGCCGACGCGCCGCAGCGCGTGTTCGCGCACGAGGCCCTGCTCCGGGGCATAGCGCGCGACGACTCGGTGATCCACCCGGTGTTCCTCTTCGACGCGGCGCGGGGCTGCGGGATGCTCGACCGGCTCGAGCTCGCCGCACGGAAGGCGGCGGTGCAGCGGATGGTGGTTGACGGCGTCCAGGGAAACCTGTTCGTGAACGTGACGCCCAGCGCGATCGAGGATCCGCTGGCCAGCCTCGAGGACACCATCGAGTTCATCGACGGCGCGGGCATCCCGCACGACCGGATCGTGTTCGAGATCGTCGAGTCGGACAAGGCGACGGACCTGGGCGGGCTGCAGCGCCTGCTGACGTCGCATCGCGAAGCCGGCTTCCGCGTGGCGCTCGACGACGTGGGGGCGGGGTACTCGGGCCTCAACCTGCTCCACCAGGTGCGGCCCGACTTCATCAAGCTCGACATGGAACTGATCCACGGCGTGACGACCGACACCTACAAGGCCCTGATCACCCGCAAGATCCTCGAGATCGCGGGGGAACTCGGCATCGCGAGCATCGCGGAAGGCGTGGAAACGGCCGACGAGCTGGCATGGGTCCAGGAGCACGGCGCGACGTACGCCCAGGGCTATGCGATCGCGCGGCCCACGACGCCGACCTTGCACGGACGGACGCCGAAGGGACTGGCCTGACGCGCGACCCGTAGCCGCAGTCGCGCTGGCGCTGCCGACGGGCTCGTATCTTTCCGCGATGCCATCGCCCCGGGACGAGACGCGTGCGCGACGCGGCGTCGGCCTGCTGGTGGCCGCCGTTTCCGCGGTCGCGCTGGCCTACGCTGCGACCGTAGGCCTTGGTGCGCCGCCGTGGTGGGCCCCGTGGGCGCTGGCGTTCGGGGCCACC
>JAYEKC010000295.1:0-2943 GCA_034716715.1 Gemmatimonadota bacterium
TGATGGCGAGGCACCGGATCGAGAAGCTTCCGGTGGTGGACGCCAAGAACCACCTCATTGGCCTCATCACGGTCAAGGACATCCACAAGCGGCGCCAGTACCCCATGGCGGCGAAGGACTCGCATGGCCGCCTCATGGTGGCCGCCGCGATCGGCGCCGGCGGCACCTTCCTCGACCGCGCCAAGGCGCTCGTGGACGCCGGCGTGGACGCGCTCGTGGTGGACACCGCGCACGGACACAGCCAGGGCGTGCTCGATGCCACCGCGCAGGTGCGCGAGGCGCTCCCCGACGTCCAGCTCGTGGCCGGCAACGTCGCCACGCGAGAGGGCGCCGCGGCGCTCGTCGAGCGCGGCGTGGACGCCGTGAAAGTGGGCGTCGGCCCCGGCTCCATCTGCACCACGCGCGTCGTCACCGGCGTCGGCGTGCCGCAGCTCAGCGCCGTGATCGAGGCCGTGGATGGGGCCGGCGGCGTGCCCGTCATCGCCGACGGCGGCGTGAAGTACTCGGGCGACATCGTGAAGGCCATCGCCGCGGGGGCGCACTCGGTGATGATGGGGTCGATGCTCGCCGGCACGGAGGAGAGCCCCGGCGAGTCGATCCTGCTCGAGGGCCGCCGGTTCAAGATGATCCGCGGCATGGGCTCGCTCTCTGCGATGCAGGACGGCAGCGCCGACCGGTACTTCCAGGAAGGCGAGATGAGTTCCCGGAAGTTCGTGCCCGAGGGCATCGAGGGCCGCGTGCCGTACAAGGGCCCGGTGGCCGACGTGATCTACCAGATGGTGGGCGGCCTCAAGAGCGGCATGGGCTACACCGGCTGCGCGACCATCGACGCGCTGCGCACCGAGTCGCGATTCGTGCGCATCACGTCCGCGGGCTTGCGCGAGTCGCACCCCCACGACGTGACGATCACGCGCGAGGCCCCGAACTATACACCGTAGACAGCAGCCAGTAGACAGTAGACAGCGCGCTCTGTCTACTGTCTACTGGCTACTGTCTACGGGTCTATTGACACCCGGAGTGCGCGACTCCACCTTCACGCGCGTCCACGCTCGATCATCCTAGATGGCGGAGCTCGTCTCGCAAGGCACGCTCCGCCGCGTCATTTTGGGAGCCGGCCACATGTCGATGGCGTCCAGGAAGCCCCTCAGCGTGCTGATGGCTGAGGCGTCCGAGGAAGGATCGCACACGCTGAAGCGCACGCTCGGCGCGCTGAACCTCACCCTGCTCGGCATCGGCGCGATCATCGGCGCCGGCATCTTCGTGCTCACGGGAAGCGCCGCCGCGCAGTACGCCGGCCCGGCCATCGTCCTCTCGTTCGTGATCGCCGGGCTCGGGTGCCTTTTCGCCGGGCTCTGCTATGCGGAGTTCGCGTCGATGATCCCGATCGCCGGGTCCGCGTACACCTATGGATATGCCACCCTCGGCGAGTTCCTCGCCTGGATCATCGGGTGGGACCTCATCCTCGAGTACCTGTTCGCCGCGTCCACGGTCGCCGTGGGATGGAGCGGCTACTTCGTGGAGTTCATGAAGGAACTCGGCCTGAGCATCCCCGCCGCGTTCGCCGCCGCGCCGTTCTCGGTGCAGGGCACGCACACGCTGATCCGGGCGTTCACGTGCGTGGATCCGGCCACGAACCACGCGATGGTCGACGCGGCCACCAACGTGGCCCGGACCTTCGCCGACCGGGCTGCCTGCACTGCCGCCGGCGGCGCCGTCGTCAACGGCATCGTCAACCTGCCCGCGATGGGGCTGATCCTGTTCCTGACCGTGCTGCTCGTCCGCGGCATCAAGGAATCCGCGACGTTCAACAACATCGCCGTCATCATCAAGACCTCGATCGTCGTGCTGGTGATCGTGTTCGGCCTGATGTACGTGAACACCGCCAACTGGTCGCCGTTCATTCCGCCCAACGCGGGCGAGTACGGCAAGTTCGGCTTCTCGGGGATCGTCCGCGGCTCGGCCGTGGTGTTCTTCGCCTACATCGGGTTCGACGCGGTGTCCACCGCGGCGCAGGAAACCCGGAACCCGCAGCGCGACCTGCCGATCGGCATCCTGGCCTCGCTCGCCGTCTGCACGGTGCTCTACATCCTGATGGCGCTGGTGATGACCGGCCTCGTGCCCTACACCTCGCTCAACGTGCCGCACCCGGTGTTCGTCGCGATCGACGCGGCCGGTCCGGCGCTCAAGTGGCTCACCTACTTCATCAACATCGGCGCCATCGCCGGCCTCTCGTCCGTCGTGCTCGTGATGCTGATGGGCCAGCCGCGCATTTTCTACTCGATGTCGCGCGACGGCCTGCTGCCGAAGGCCTTCGGCAAGGTCCACCCGAAGTTCCAGACCCCGTACCTCGCCACGATCATCACCGGCACCGTGGCCATGGTCATCGGCGGCCTCTTCCCGATCGGCCTGCTTGGCGAGCTCGTGTCCATCGGCACGCTTCTCGCCTTCGTGATCGTCTGCGCGGGCATCATCGTACTCCGGCGGCGCAGCCCGGACCTCGAGCGGCCGTTCAAGACGCCGCTGGTGCCGCTCGTCCCGGGCCTCGGCATCGCGATTTGCGGCTACATGATGTACAGCCTGCCCGTCGACACGTGGCTGCGCCTCATCATCTGGATGGCGATCGGTCTGGTGATCTACTTCGCCTACGGCCGTCACCACTCCAAGCTCGCGAACCAGACCGCCGCCGATCGCGCGTAGCCTGCTAGTTTTCAGGCGGCGCCCGGCCAGCCCCGGCCGGGCGCCGGCGTCTTTTCCCCCCGTTCGATGTCCGACACCCTCGCCGCCGTTCCGGCCGTCCGACGCGCCGAGATCGACACGCTGCTGCCGCACCTGTTCGCGGCGCGCCGCGTGGCGCTGTCCACGCACGTCAGCGCCGACGGCGACGGGTGCGGCTCGGAGGCCGCCCTCGCCCTGCTGCTCGCGCAGAAGGGCATCGAGGCGATC
>JAYEKC010000296.1:0-2942 GCA_034716715.1 Gemmatimonadota bacterium
TCCCACGTCGCGCCGCCGTTGGTGGTCTTGAACACGCCGTCGCCGTACGAGGCGTTGCCGCGCAGCGTGTACTCCCCGGTGCCGACATACACGATGTCCGGGTTGGGCGGGTACACGGCGATGCCGCCGATCGTGCCGCCGAAGTACTTGTCGGTGACCGGCTTCCAGGTGTAGCCGCCGTCAGTGGTCTTCATCACGCCGCCGCCCGTGGTGCCCGACCAATACTCGAGCGGGCGCTTCACGGAGCCCGCGGCCGCCACCGAACGGCCCGACCGGAACGGCCCTATCTGGCGCCAGTGAAGGGCGCGGAGGGCGAAGGTGTCCACGGGCGTGGACGCGGGCGCGGGCGTGGACGCGGGCGTGGACGCGGGCGCCTTGACCTGCGCGCGGGCGGGCACCGCCGTGATGGCGGCGAGGCATACGGCCAGAATCGAGCGAGGCATTTCCCTGGCTTGCTGAAGGTGGATTGTTGCGGCGGACCTTGGCGATTTAACGCCCCGTACATGAACGTGCGCTCACATCGGACGGCGAGGCCGCCACGGAAGCCGTTATGCTACCGCGGCCGCGCCGCGGCAAGCAGGGCGTCCAGCCGTCCGTACCGCTCGCGCATTGTCGATTGTGCGTCGCCGGAAGCCAGCCCCGCCGCCAGGGCCTCCAGCTCGCCACACCGCAACCGGGTCGCCCGGAGTGCGGCGCCGGTCCTGGTGTCGCCCTCGTTCGTGGCTCCCGCCACGGCCGCTGCCGGCGGCGCCGCGCGCGCGAGCTGGAACTCGCGCAGCGCGCCGGCTTCGTCGCCGGCCTTAAACGCGATGTACCCGGCGTAGAAGTGTGCCTGCGGGCTGGATTGGTGCGTGGCGAGCACCGCGCGGAACATCTCGAGCGCCCTCACCCGGTCGCGCCGGATCAGCGCGGACTCGCCAAGGTGGAGGAGCGGACCGGTGTTCTCGCGGTTCACGTCGCGCGCGGCACGAAGGTACTTGTCCGCCGAATCGGGCCGTAGCGGCGCCCCGCGGTCGAGGCACAGGAACAGCGCCCCCATCTGCGACAGCGCCCGCGCACTGTGCGGGTCGGTCGCCAGCATCCGCCGCCACGACGCTTCGGCCGCGGTGAAGTCGCCAAGCTCCAGTTGCAGCGTGCCGGCGTAGTACAGGGCGTCCCCGTGAGTGGGATTCAGGGCAAGGGACTTCATATAGATGGGGAGCGCCTCCGCGTAACTCCCCGCCACACGCAGGTCGGTCGCCTGGCGCATCAGCGCCCAGAATTGCTGCACGGCTGCCCGGTCCGTTGGCGCGGGCGGCGGGGCACCCGGGCGGACGTCGCCCACGGCGCCCGGCCCGGCGCGGGCGCCGGACTCCTCGACGGTGACCCGCTGGGTGGCGCGCACGCTGGTCCGCACGGTCTTCGCGCCGCCAATCCACGTCACCTCGACCGTGTCCGCCTCGGCGAGCGCGCCGAGCCCGAACGTTTCGGTCGCCTCGCTCTGCGAGAGGTACGACGCCTGCGATCCCACCTGCCGCACCTGGCTGCGCCCGCCGGCCACCACGCGGAGGGTCGCGCCGATGCCCTGCGTGTTCGTCGCGCCGCGCAGCGCCACCTGCAACCAGTGGTTCGCGTTGCCGCCGTCGTTGCGCAGCAGGTATCCTTCCCCGCCGTTCGTCGTCACGAACGCGTCCACGTCGCCGTCGTTGTCGAAGTCGGCGAACGCCACGCCGCGCCCCACGTGCAGCGCGTTGAGGAACTCGCCGCTCACGGGCGACACCTCGAAGAACCCTTCCTCGTTGTTCCGGTTCCAGAACAGCTGGCTGCGCATCGCGCCGAGCTTCGTAGGGTCGCTGCGAGTCTGGAGCGTGCTCCCGTTCACCACGAAGAGGTCGGGCCTCCCGTCGAGGTCGTAGTCCACGAACGACGTGCCCCAGCCGATGAAATCGAGCGACACCTGCCCGAGCCCGTACCGGTCCGACTCGTCCACGAACATCACCGGCGCCGCCTTCGCCGCCTGCGGGCCCGCGGGGGGCACGTTCACGTACAGTGCGTTCCCCTGCGCGATCCAGTGCGTGAGGTAGAGGTCGAGGCGGCCGTCGCCATTCCAGTCGCCCACGGCGATGCCCATCGAACTCCGGTAGTCGGCGATGTGCGCCGCGTGCGTGATGTCCTCGAAGGTGCCATCGTGACGGTTGCGGTAGAGCACGTTGTCCGAGACGTCGTTGCCCACGTAGAGGTCGGGCCAGCCGTCCCCGTCGAAATCGGCCCACACCGCCGACAGCCCGCGGCCCGTGGGATTGTCCACGCCGGCCGCCTTCGCGCGCTCGGTGAAGTGCCCGTTGCCGTCATTGTGAAAGAGCAGGTTCCGCTCGCCAGGGAACGAGGCCGGGTTGATGCTCGCGGGATTCTCGACGTCGTTCACGCCGGGCGCGGCGGCGTCGGGCCTCGCCTGGTAGTTGACGTAGCCCGTGATGTACAGGTCAAGCCGGCCGTCGCGATCGTAGTCGCCCCACGCGGCGCCGGTCCAGAACCCCTCGGGTGCGCCGATGCCCGACGACGCGCTCACGTCGGCGAACCGCCCGTTGCTCTCATTGTGGTAGAGCACGTTGTGGCCGTACGCCGTGAGGAGCAGGTCGAGCCGGCCGTCGCCGTCATAATCGGCCCACGACGCCGCCATTCCCCAGCCACGGAAGTCGATGCCCGCCGCGTCGGTGACGTCGGTGAAGGTGCCGTCGTGGTTGTTGTGATAGAGCTGCGCCCGCGCGGGGGACGCGCGTCGGGCGGCCTCGCTCATGTTGAGTGGCCCGGCTTCATTCGCGACCACGAGGTCCACCCAGCCGTCGCCGTCGTAGTCGCCCCAGGCCACGCCCGAACCCATGTCCTCGGGCAACTGCGAGGTGCGCACGCCGCTGAAATTCCGGTAGTGGATCCCGGCGGCCTTCGTGACGTCCGTAAACGTG
>JAYEKC010000297.1:0-2941 GCA_034716715.1 Gemmatimonadota bacterium
TGAGTCGTGCATTCTTGTGGATGTTCACAGGAGCCTCTGGCTGGGTTGCCGGTTGAGTGTCTTGACAACCCCAGCTTGCACCTCAGGCTATGCTCCTGTGAACAACCTCCTCACCAACTACAGCTAGTGCCCTTCGTCCAGCGCCTTGATCTCCTTCACCAGGCTGCCCAGCACGCCCTTCGCGTCGCCGTAGATCATCCGCGTGTTGTCCTTGGTGAAGAGCGGATTCTCCACGCCGCTGAAGCCCGTGCCCTTGCCGCGCTTGATCACGAACGAGACCTTCGCGGTCCACGGGCGGAAGATCGGCATGCCGTAGAGCGGCGATGACTTGTCGTCCTCGGCGTCGGGGTTCACGATGTCGTTGGCGCCGATGATCACCGCGATGTCGGCGGTGAGCAGGACGCGGTTCGCGTCGTCCACGTCGGTGAGCAACGCGCCGTAGTCGATTCCGGCCTCCGAGAGGATCACGTTGAGGTGGCCCGGCATGCGGCCCGCCACCGGGTGGATGGCGTACGTGACCTTCCCGCCCTTCTTCTCGATGAGCTCGTGCAGCTCGCGGCACACGTGCTGTGCCTGCGCCACGGCCATGCCGTAGCCGGGGATGATCACCACGCTCCCCGCGTAGGCCAGCTGCGTGGCGGCGTCCTCCGTCGAGATGGTCTTGGGCTCCTTCCCCGGGCCGCCGGCCTTCGCGGCGGACGACGGGGTCGACCCGAAGGCGCCGAAGATGATGTTCGTGAACGACCGGTTCATCGCCTTCGACATGATGATCGAGAGGATGAAGCCGCCCGCGCCCTCGAGCGCGCCCGCGATGATGAGCACGTTGTTGCCGATGGCGAAGCCCGTCGCGCTGGCCGCGAGGCCCGCGTACGAGTTCAGCAGCGAGATCACCACCGGCATGTCGCCGCCGCCGATGGGCAGTACCATCGACACGCCGAGGAAGAGGCCGAGGCTCAGCACCGTGTAGAACGCCCACGCGGTGTCGGGGTTGTAGACGAGCACGCCGAGCGACAGCAGTGCCACGCCGATGAGCGTGATGTTGAACGCGTTCTGGCCCGGGAACGTGATGGGCCGGCCGGTGATCAGCTCCTGGAGCTTGCCGAACGCCATGAACGACCCGGTCACGGTGAGCGCGCCGAACAGCACCTCGAACCCGATGGCCGCGGCCACGCCGCTGCTCATGCCTGGCATGGTGCCGTCGATGCTCATCGTGAACGCGTGCCGGTACTCCACCACGCCCACCAGCGTGGCCGCGATCGCGCCGAACGCGTGCGAGAAGGCAATGAACTGCGGCATCGCCGTCATCGGCACCTTCATCGCCATCGGGTAGCCGATCATCGCGCCCACCACGAGGCCGATGATGATGTACTGGTACGTGAGGATGTGCGCGTTGAGCAGCGTGCCGATCACCGCGAACAGCATGCCGAACGCCGCCTGCTGCATGCCGAGCCGCGCCTGCGTGGGCTTGGTGAGCGAGCGGAGGCCGAGGATGAACAGGACCGCGGCGATGAGGTACGTCGCCTGGATGACGAGGTCGCGGGTGCCGAGCGGGCCGTCGCCCGGAGTAGACAGCAGACAGTAGACGGTAGACAGCGCGGTCATCGTCCCGCCTCCGGTCTGTCTCCTGTCTTCTGCCTACTGTCTACTTGCGGCTTGAACATCGCGAGCATGCGGTCGGTGATGAGGAAGCCCGCCACGACGTTCGTCGCCGCGCAGATCACGGCGATCATGCCGAGCATGGTTGAGAGCTTGCCGTACCGGCCGCCCGCGGCGACGATCGCGCCCACCAGCGAGATACCGGAGATGGCGTTCGTGGCGCTCATCAGCGGCGTGTGCAGCAGCGGCGGCACGCGCTGGATGACGATGAAGCCGACGAAGCCGGCGAGGATGAAGACGTACAGCTGGAAGATCTCAAACATTGGAGTTCAATCGGGGTGAGGAACTGCCACGGCGAGGCGACGGGTCACGGATGACGGGCAACGGGCAATGGCTACTTCACCAGCATGGGGCCGGTGATCTCGTCGGCCTCGTCGAGCGTCAGCGCCCCGTCCTTGATCACGTGGTTCAGGAAGGTGAGTACGTTGCGCGAGTACATCTGGCTCGCGTGGAACGCCGCCGTGGACGGCAGGTTGATCGGCCCGATGAGGGTCACGCCGTGCACCTCCACCGTTTCGCCGGCCCGCGTGCCCTCGGCGTTGCCGCCCGTCTCGCACGCCAGATCCACGATCACCGAGCCCGGCTTCATCCCCTTCAGCGCCTCGCCGGTGATCAGCACCGGCGCCTTGCGTCCGGGTATCGCCGCCGTCGTGATCACCAGGTCCATGTCCTTCACGTGCTGGGCAATGGCCGCCTGCGTGCTCACTTCCTGCTCCGCCGTCTGGGCCTTGGCGTAGCCGCCCTCGCCCACCGCCGACACCGAGGCGAGGTCGAGCGGCATCAGCGTGGCGCCGAGCGACTTGATCTGCTCGGCGGCCGCCGGGCGCACGTCGAAGCCGCTCACCAGGGCGCCGAGCCGGCGCGCCGTGGCGATGGCCTGCAGGCCCGCCACGCCGGCGCCGATCACGAAGACCTTGGCGGGGGCCAGCGTGCCAGCCGCCGTCGAGAGCATGGGCAGCAGCTTGGGCAGGTGCTCGGCGCCCAGCAGCACCGCCTTGTAGCCGCTCACCGTGGCCTGCGACGACAGCACGTCCATGGACTGTGCCCGTGTGATGCGCGGCACGCGCTCCAGGGCGAGGAGCTTCACCTCCCGGGCCTGGAGGGCCGTGAGGGAATCCTGTTCGCCTCCGGGAGCCCAATACGAAACGAGCGCCGAGCCGGTTGGCAGGGCGCTCGCCTCGCTCGCGGTGGGCGGCGGGACCTTGCAGGTGACAGCCGCCCCCGCGACGGTGGAGGTGAAATCGGCGGCGATGGCGGCACCGGCCTTCTCGTACTGTTCGGTGGT
>JAYEKC010000298.1:0-2938 GCA_034716715.1 Gemmatimonadota bacterium
CGGCGCACTGCTGCCCCGCTACAAGAGCAGCGACGCCCCCGACTACTGGACGTTGCGGCACCTGCTCACGTGGCTGCTCGTGTCGCTTCCCGCCGCGCTCCTGCTGGCGCTCGCCGCGGGTGATTCACGCATGGCGGCGATCGGCCCCGGCTGGGCCATTGCCCTCCTGTTCGGTCTCGCGACGCCGGTGCTCACCTACGCGTCGGTGTTCTTCTCGCACATCCCCGCGGCGCTGATGATCGGCGTCGCGTGGGCGCTCGTGCGCGACGTGGCATCACCCACCGGCGGGCTCGCGCGGCCCCGCGCCTTCGCGGCCGGACTCCTGGTCGGCGGCGCCGTGCTCACGGAGTATCCCACCATCCTCCTCGCCGTCACGGTGGGACTTGCGGTCGCGCTCCACCCGGCGCGCCGGCGCGCGCTCGTTGCGTTCGCCGCGGGGTCCGCGACCGCGGCGCTCGTGCTGCTCGCCTATAACCGCGCCGCGTGGGGCGAGGCCTTCACCACGGGATACGCATTCAAGGCCGCCGTGGACCAGGCCGAGATCCACGCTCAGGGCCTGTTCGGCGTGACGCTCCCGTCCCCCGAGGGGCTCTGGGGTGTGCTGTTCAGTGCCCGCCGGGGATTCCTCTTCTACTGCCCGATGCTCGTGACCGTCGGCCTTGGCTGGCGGCGCCTGTGGCGCGACGAACGGCGCGACACCGCGATCGCGATCGGCGGCACCGTCGCCTACGTCGCGTTCGCCGCCGGGTTCGTGGACTGGCAGGGCGGCTGGTCGGCCGCATGTCGTCACCTCGTGCCCGTGCTGCCGCTCCTGTTCGTGCCATTCGCCGTCGGCCTCCGCGCGCTCCTCGATCGGCCCGCGACGGCCGCGCTGGCCGGCGTGCTCGCCGGATGCTCGGCCGCCGCCGCGCTGCTCAGCATCGCGGTGACGCCGTACTTCCCGGAGCAGTTCGCCAACCCGCTCGCGCAGGTGGCGATACGGTCGCTCGGCGAGGGCATCGCGTTCCGTAACGTCGTGTCCGACGCCATCGGCGTTGCCCCCGTGGCGGTGTTCGGCGCGCTGGCCGTCGTGATCCTTGCGGCGACCACGACGGCCGTGGCGGCGCTCACCCGTGGCCGACCCGTTCGACGCCTCGTGCTCGCCTGCTTCCTCGTCGCCGTCGCGGCGTGGCCGGCCGTGCTCGAGATCACCTCACCGGCGACTGCTCCCCTGACGGAGCTGTACCGGCTCGAGCTGCTTCGCCGAATCGGCGCGGGCCCGCCCTAGCCGCACGCTCGCGGCGAAGTCGCGCCACGCGAGCCGTCCGCCGCAGCGCGCGCTCCAGCCCCGGCGGGCGAAGTCGGCCTGGATGTCGCGCAGGTTGGCCTGCAGGTAGTCGTCCTGCGGCCGCACGGCCACGGCCTGGCAGAGATACGGCCATCCCTCCTCGGGCCGGCCCGACTGGAAGAGCCCGCCGGCGATGCTGTTGACGAACCCCGCCGCGACCGCGTCGTCGCGGGCGAGCGTGCGCTGGACCGAGGGGAACGACAGGCGGTCGGCCATTGCCGCAGCCGCGCCGTAGTCGCCGGCGCGGACCAGGCAGTCGGCGCGCGTGGCGAGCGTCGCCGGGTTGGCCGGGTCCACGGCGAGGGCCCGCGCGGTCAGCGCCGCGCCGCGCGCGGCATCGCCCGCATCGCACGCGAGCTTGGCGAGGTTCGTGAGGCCGGAAAACGACGCCGGGGTTTCGCGCACCATCTCGCCGAACAGCGCCGCATCGCTCGTCCACACGCCCGCCCGCCACCATGTCGCAGCCGTTGCGGCGACGAGAACGGCGGCCCACGCCCCAACCACCGCACCGCGCCGCCGCTCCACGGCGGGCAACACGAGGGCGGTGATCGCGCCGGCCACGGCCACCATCGGCAGGTAGGCGTAGTGATCGGCCACCGTCGAGATGCGCTGGAAGCTGAACGTGGCAACGCCCAGTACGGGCGCGAGCAGCACCGCCCACGCCACCATCCACGGCGTGGCACCGTGGCGCCGCCATATCGCGACCGCGATGGCGACGAGCGCAACGGCGATGAACGTGGGCACGAGGGCGCCGGCGTGTTCGCCCAGCCACGCGGGCGTGCGACCGTGGTCGCCGGTGAGGCCGGCGGGCGCCACGAGCTTCACGAGGTAGAAGCCGAGCGCGTCGATGGCCACCGCGGGCCGCTCCGGCAGCGGCACCGCCACCGTTGCCATGTCCGACTGCACGCCGGCGGTCAGGAGCGCCGCGCCCACCGCAAGCGCGGTCCACACGGCCATCGCCGGCGCGGCGCGCCGGAGCGCCGCGCGGCCACCGAACGCGACCACAGCGAGCACGGCCAGCGGAACGGTCGCCACGCTCGGCTTGGCCAGCAGCGCGGCGGCGAACAGCACGGTGGCGGCCACGGTGGCTCCGCGCGTGAACCGGAGCCACGTGAGCACCGCGGCCAGGGCGAGGAACGTGGCGGTGACGTCGCGGCCGCCGGAGATCCATCCCACCGCGGCAACCTGGAGCGGATGCAGGGCGAACCCGGTGGCCCCGATCGCGGCAGCCGTTGCGAGCCCATCGGTCCTGAGACCGGCGCGCTCGGCAGCCGCCAGCCGGCCCACGCGCACGATCAGCAACCACACCAGCGCCGTGCTCGCGAGGTGGACCGCGATGTTGTACGCGCGATACGGCCACGCGTCACCGTCGCCCAGGTGCCACAGGGCCGCCCAGACCGTGCTCGTGACCGGCACGTACAACCCGAACCACGGGGCGGCCCACAGCGCGCCGAGGTTTCCGGAGCGCACGAGCGGGTTGAGAACGATGTTGCGGTCGTCGTCCCAGGTCAGGAACGGCGCGCCGAACAGCCGCGCGTACGCGATGACCGCGGCGCACGCGACCGCCGCCAGCATCGCGCGCGCGGCCACGCGGTCACCGGAGCTTGTCGG
>JAYEKC010000299.1:0-2926 GCA_034716715.1 Gemmatimonadota bacterium
TCGACGGCGCCGTCGGCACGCTCGAGCCGGGCCGGGCCGCTGATCTCGCCGCCTTCGCGGTGCCCGGCGCGCGGGCGTCGGCGGCGCTCCCCGAGGCCGTGGGACCCGCGGCCACGCTCCTGGTGGTCGCCGGCGCGGAACGCGTGCGTCACGGGCATGTCACCGCCGACGTGTCGGGGATTTCCGCGCGCGCCACGGCGGCGGCCGACCGCCTGCGCGAGTGGCGCGCCCGCTTGGCCGCACGGTAGATTTCCAGCTTCGATTCCACCTCACGCGGAGCCGGCATGGCGGGGCATTCGGGCCGAACGGCGAAGATCTGGCGCGACGGGACGATCGTGGATTGGGCCGACGCCAACATCCACGTGATGAGCCACGTCGTCCACTACGGGTCGGCCGTCTTCGAGGGGATGCGGAGTTACGAGACGCCGAAGGGCGGCGCCGTGTTCCGCCTGCGCGAGCACATGCGCCGCCTGCACGAGTCGGCCAAGATCTACGAGCTCCCGCTCAAGTGGTCGGTGGACGAGCTCTGCCAGGCCACCGTGGATACGCTCGTCGCGAACGACCTCGCCCAGTGCTACATCCGGCCGGTGGTCGTGCGCACGGGTGAGGAGATGGGGATCCACGCCCACGGCCAGCCGGTGGAGACGTTCGTCATCTGCTGGAACTGGGGCCGCAACTACCTGCCGCACGTCCAGCCCGAGGGCGGCGCGCGGTGCTGCGTGTCGTCGTGGCGCCGCGCCGCGCCGAACACGTTCCCGACCATGGCCAAGGCGAGCGGCAACTACCTCAACGCCCAGCTCGCCAAGGCCGAGTCGCTCCGCAACGGGTACGACGAGGCGATCATGCTCGACATCGCCGGCAACGTCTCGGAAGGGAGCGGCCAGAACCTCTTCCTCGTGCGCGACGGCGTGCTGCTCACCTCGCCGATCGCGGGCGGCATCCTGCACGGCATCACGCGCGACGCCGTGATGCGCATCGCCGCCGACTTCGACCTCACGGTTCGCGAGCTCGAGATCCCGCGGGAAATGCTCTACGTCGTCGACGAGGCGTTCTTCTGCGGCACCGCCGCCGAAGTCACCCCGATCGTCTCCATCGACAAGTACGCCATCGGCACCGGGAAGCCGGGGCCGATCGCGACGCGCATCAAGGAGCGGTTCATGGCGGTCGTCACCGGGCGGGCCCCCGACACGCACGGGTGGCTCACGCACGTCCCGGTCTCGGTCGCCGCCGGAAGCAAATGACCGTCGGCTGCCTCGCCCTCAACTCCTCCTTCGAGCCGCTCACCCTCGTCCCCCTCCGCCGGGCGCTCCGGCTCGTCATTGACGGGAAGGCGGAGATCGTCGAGGCCGACGGCGACCGGCTGGTGCGGTCCGAACGGGCGGCATGGCCGCGGCCCGTCGTCATCCGCCTCACGCGGTTCATCCACGTGCCGCGTCGCTTCCGCCGGCAGGTGACGAACACCTTCCTCTTCGCCCGCGACTCGTACACGTGCCAGTACTGCGGGCGGTCGGCGGGACAGCTCCGCTCGCGCGAATCGCTCACGCGCGATCACGTGGTGCCCCTCTCGCGTGGCGGCACCAACGCGTGGACCAACGTCGTCACGGCGTGCAGCGGCTGCAACACGCGCAAGGCGCACCACCTGCCCGACGAGATCGGCATGCACCTCCTGCACCAGCCCGTGGAGCCGCACTTCGTGCACCTCTCCTGGGCCGTGCGCCGCCTCACGCCCATCCAGGCCAAGTACATCCGGATGTTCTACGGCGTTGGCATGCTGCACCAGATCGAGGCGCTGGAGCACCGCGGCCACCAGGTGGCGCGCGGAGCCTGACCGGCGCCGGCCGGTCTCAGGGCACGCGGAAGTGCGGCGTCGTCGCCTCGTACTCGAGGCGCACGCCGCCCAGCAGACGCGAGGCCAGGGACCGCACCGCCCGCGACAGCGCCGACGCAGGGTTCGTGCGCCCCGTGATCCCGGGCTCCACGTCGCCCTGCAGCCAGCGGCTCACCTCGTCGAGGTCGCGCTCCGACAGCACTTCGACCACGAGCGTCGCCTGGTAGTACTGCGGCCGCGACTGCCGGCGCGCCGCAAGCGGGGCCATGTTCGGCCGCCCGATCGCCCGCTCCGCGTTCGCGATCTCGGCGAACCGGCCGAGTGACAGCGCGCGGTCGTCCTGCACCTGTATCACCTCATACACACGCTCGGCCGGCAGCCAGCGCGCCAGCACGTCCCACTCCGCGATGTGCTCGAGCTGGTCGAACACGAAGCGGCCCTCGGACCAGAGCTCCACGCGGAAGTGGAACCGGGCCGGGAAGCCGGCCTCCAGAAGCTGCTGCAGGCGCTCGCCGGCCAGCATGTGCGTGGCGGCCACCAGCGGGCCGCGGCGCGCCAGGAGTGAATCGTCCGGCAGCCGGATGGTGAGCGACGGCCGGTCCTGCTGGCCCGACTGTGCGCGCGCGGGGCGGCCGCCCGCCGCCAGGCCGGCGACGAGCAGTACGCCCAGCGAAATCCGCGCCGCCGCGTGGCCCGGCACGTCCTAGAAACGGTGCTTGAGGCGGACGAAGAACCGGATCGGATCGTCCCCCGCGTTGTTCATGGCCTTCGCCCAGTAGAAGCCCAGGTTGCCGAAATCCACGCCGGCACCCACGTCCACCTTGTATGAGTCCAGCGGCGGAAGCGCGTTGCGCCCCAGGTGCAACGCCGATCCGGTTGCTCCGTCCGTCACCATCCAGCCGCGCCCTGCGTCGGCGAACAGCACCCACGACGTGCGCGTGTTCAACCCCGGCCGCCACCAGTCGTCGCGCGAGTCGTCGCGCCACGCGTCCAACAGGAACCCGGACCGGAGTTGCACCTGGGCAAGCGCGATGCGGTCGCACTGCGCCGGGGTGCCGGCCTGTACGAAGCTCCCCGTGCACGAGAGCAGGTCGTCAC
>JAYEKC010000300.1:0-2924 GCA_034716715.1 Gemmatimonadota bacterium
GCCGCCGCAGGGGGGCGTGGTGGCCGTGGCGGGCGCGGCGCCGGTGGTGCGGGAGCCGGCGGCGGCGGACGAGGTGCGGCCGGCGGCGGTCGCGCGGCAGGCCCGGACCTTCCGGCGCCGCTCCCGGTGCCCGCGCATACCATCGGTGCCCGTGGGCTCTACGTGGCGCCCGGGACCTTCACGGTCACGATGGAGGTGGATGGGGAGAAGCTATCGCGGTCGTTCGCCGTGCGCGCCGATCCCAACGCGATGATGACGGTCGCCGACCAGAAGGCGCGTGAGGCGTTCCTCCTCGAGGCGCAGGATGTCCAGGCGAAGCTCACGGCCGCCATCGCGGACCTCAACACGAAGCGTGGCTCGGCCACCGGGGCCGAGGCCGAGAAGCTGAATGCCCTTGCGCAAAAGCTTGGCGTCGCCGGCGGCGGCGGCCGGGGCGGGCGTGGGGGCCGCGGTGGCCCGGCGGCGGCCCTCGGTGGGCTGCAAGGAGCGTTCAACGGCAGCGGCGTGCGGCAGGGGAGCCTGCTGCCGCCCACCGGGACGCAGCGGGCCATTCTGGCGGACGCGAAGCGCGCGCTTGCGGAGATCAATGCGGCGCTGGGCCGAAAGCCGTAAGTCGGGGCCCGCGACGCGCGCTGCCGTCGTCGTCGTGCTGATGGCGGCAGCGTGCGGGGGTACGACCGCCGCGCCCACGACGCCGTCCTCGGGCCCGGCGGCAACTCCCGATGCCCCGCGCCTCGTGCGCATGGCGGTCGGACTCGACCCGCAGTCCACCGAGGTGGGGCGCACGGCGCACGCCGTCGCGTCGGGGGTGGACCAGTACGGCCAGTCCATCGCCACGGGTCCCGTCACGTGGACGTCCGCCACGCCGTCGGTCGCCACCGTGGACGCGGGCGGGACGATGACGGCGCTGGCGCCCGGCACGACGATCGTCACCGCCGTGGCGGGCGGCGTGAGGGCGACGGCGGCCTTCACGGTTGCGGCCTTCGCCGTGCCACCGGTCGTGCTTCGGGTGCTTCCCGGTGCGGCGTCCATCGTACCCGGCCAGGCGACGCAGTTCGCCGCGAAGCTGGTCACCGCCGCGGGCGACACGTCGGTCGCGGCAGGCGTCGCGTGGTCGTCGAGTGCGCCGGACGTGGTGTCGGTCACGACCGCGGGCCTGGCCCGTGCCCTGGCGCCGGGGCAGTCGGTGATCAGCGCGACGAGCGGGCCGTACGGCGGGTCCGCGGTGGTGAACGTGAGCGCGATCGTCGACACGACCATTCGGGTCCATCGCGTTGCGCCGCTGGCCGGCGCGGTTGTGGGCGACACGCTGCGTGTTGGATGCCTGACGAACCTCGCCCGCCCGCTCCGCAAAGTCGTCGCGACGATCGAACGCATGGACACGCCCCTCGATACGGTCGGGTTCGGCGCGCTGCCCCCGGGCATTCCTGGTTGGGGCAGGGACATCTCCCTCATGAACCTTCCGATCGGCGTCCACCAGCTGGTGATTACTGCCTATGCGCTGGACGGCACCATCGACGCGGACACGACGTTCTTCGACCGGGAAGTCCCGCAGACCGGAGGCATCGTGCCGGGGGGCGGCCGGAAGCAGGTCGTGCCGGCGACGCCCCCGGCGCTGCAGCCGTCACGGCGTCCCGGCGCGGGGCGCGGCGGCAGCTGAAGCCGGGTGCTGGCGCCGCCGCACACGGATCGTGCGTTACGTACGCGTGCGTACGCGTTGCGTACGCGTTGCGTACGCGCTAACCGCGCAGTGGCGCGCCGGTTTCAGCTTCGCGCCATCACCACGTAGCCGGAGAAGCGCCGGAACTGTTCGCGGACGCGCCTGGGGTACAGCATGGCGACGAGGTTCCAGAACCACATGCCTCGCATCGTGCGCCTGAGGCGCTTGGCCTCGTCGCCGGCGCCGTGGAACCGCTCTTCCTTCCAGCCGAGCGGCTCGAAGAACGCGGTGCCCGCGGCGGGCGCGAACTGGAAGCGGGTGGCCGACCCGGCCGCGATCTGCTTGCTCCAGCTCCGGTTCATCCAGGTGAGCAGACGCGGGCTCGCGAGGTCGATGAGCCACCACCGCGCCGCGGGAATCGCGGCGAGGTCGCGGGCCAGCGACGCCACGTCGGCCTCGCTGAGGTAGATCAGCAGCCCCTCGGCCACGACGAGGATGCGCGTGGCGCCGGCCGTGGCTCGGGCGAGGACGGCCGGGCGCGCGGCCGCGTCGGCGAGGTCCGTGGCCACGGCCTCGTACCGGCATCGCGGCGTCTCGCCGGCGAGCGCGGCGGTCTTGTACGCGATCATGTCGGGGAAGTCCACGTCCACCCAGCGCAGCGTGGCGGGGAGGTCGAGTCGCCAGGGACGCGCGTCGAGCCCGGCCGCGAGATTGAGGACGAGGTCCACGCCGCCGGTCCGCACCTTGTCGAGGATCACCTCGTCGAATACCTGCGTGCGAACGATCATCGCCCACGCCATCTGCCGCCCCCGCGGCATCTGGTCGACGATGGCCTCGCCTTCGGGCCCGGCGAGGCGCGCCGCGTACGGGTCGCGGAAATGCGCGTCGGGGCGCTCGCTCTCCATCGCCCGGTACACGGCCACCCAGCGCGCGGTGTCGGAGACGTGCGAAATGCGGCCCGCCGCGCCCTTCGTTGAAGGAGTGGTCACCGGGTCTACTGGAAGAGGGCGACGGATTGGCTCACGACACGCGCCACCCCCCACCCGAGCGGGAGTCCCACGAAGAGCCAACGCCAGCCGAGCGCCAGGACGTGGCGCATCACGCCTGCGCTCCGGACTGTCGGACGGCGCGGGGCCCGGTGACCTCCGCCTCCGCGCCGGGCACCTGATGGTGGTGGCGTGCGTGCACCGGGCTGACGAGCCAGTTGGCCACGAGCCCGAGCACCAGCAGCCCCGCCATGAGGTACATCGTTACGGAGTAGGCG
>JAYEKC010000301.1:0-2913 GCA_034716715.1 Gemmatimonadota bacterium
CGGAAGTACGTCCGCTTCGCGTTCTGCAAGCAGCTGGCGACGCTCGAGCGTGCTGTCGAGCGTCTCGCGACGCTGCGCGCCAAGGTCTAGCCGGACGGCTCCGCCGCCTCGCGCCACCCCTCACCCGCCACCAATGTCCGGCAGAAACTTCCTGTTCGTCCCGGGTCCCACGAACGTTCCCGACCGCATCCTGCGTGCCATGCACCGCGCGCAGGAGGACCACCGCTCCTCCGCGTTCCCGGCGCTCACCAAGGGCCTGCTGGCAGACCTGCCGAAAGTGTTCGGCACCACGTCGGGGCAGGCGTTCATCCTGCCGGCGTCCGGCACCGCGATGTGGGAGACGTCCATCGTGAACGCGCTCAATCCGGGCGACCGCGTGCTTGCGGTGCGCAACGGCCAGTTCGCGCACCTGTTCATCGATGCCGCCCAGCGCCTGGGCATGACGGTGGACATTCACGAGGCGGAATGGGGCCGCGCCGTACCGGCCGATGCCGTGCGCGAGGCGCTCGCGGCCGATCGCGGCGCCGCCATCAAGGCCGTGCTCATCGTCCACAACGAGACGTCCACCGGCGTCACGAGCGACGTGGCCGCCGTCCGCGCGGCGATGGACGCGGCCGGGCATCCGGCCCTCCTGATGGTGGACGGCGTGAGCTCGGTGGCAAGTCTCGAGTTCCGGATGGACGAGTGGGGCGTGGACTTCGCCATCGCCGGCTCGCAGAAGGGGTTCATGATGCCGGCCGGCCTGGGCCTGCTCTGCGTGAGCCGGAAGGGCCTGCAGGCGATGCAGGCGGCGACGTGTCCGCGCGCGTTTTTCGACCTGCGCGACCACGTCACCCACAACGCGAACGGGTATTTCCCGTACACGCCGGCACTGTCCCACCTGTACGGATTGCGCGAGTCGCTCGACATGCTCCTGGGGGAGGGCATGGCCGCGGTCGCCGCGCGCCACCGACGGCTGGCCGAAGGGGTGCGGCGCGCCGTCGCCGCGTGGGGCCTCGGCGTGTGCGCGAAGGAGCCGGCGGCGCAGTCCGACACCGTGACGGCGATCGTCGTTCCATCGGGGGCCGACGCCGAACGCGTCCGCGACGTAGCCTTCCGCAACCACGACTTGGCGCTCGGCGCCGGCCTCGGCCCGCTGCGCGGCAAGGTGTTCCGCATCGGCCACCTCGGCGACCTCAACGCGCTGATGCTGCTCGGCGCGCTCGCGGGTACCGAGATGGCGCTCCTCGACGCGGGAATCGAGGTGAAGCCGGGCGCCGGTGTCGCCGCCGCGCAGGAGTGGTACCGCGCGCACGCGTCGTAACCGCCCTCTGGGCGGTTTGCCGCCCTCCGCGCGGGTTTCTAGGTTAGACGGGGCACACCCCAAAACGAGGCAACGCAAGCCCGTGACCCAATACAAGCACGCAACGGTTCCGGCGGCCGGCGACCGCATCACGGCGTCCGGCGGCCGGTTCACCGTTCCCGACAAGCCCATCATCCCCTTCATCGAGGGCGATGGCACCGGCCCGGACATCTGGCGGGCGTCCGTGCGCGTGTTCGACGCCGCCGTCGACATCGCCTACGGCGCGAACCGCAAGATCGCGTGGATGGAGATCCTCGCCGGCGAGAAGGCCTTCAACACCACGGGCGAGTGGATGCCGGCCGAAACGCTCGAGGCGGTGCGCGAGTTCAAGATTGCCATCAAGGGACCCCTGACGACGCCCGTGGGCGGGGGCATCCGGTCGCTCAACGTCGCGCTCCGGCAGGAGCTCGACCTGTATGCCTGCATCCGCCCCGTGCGATACTTCGAGGGCGTCGGCGCGCCGATGAAGCACCCCGAGAAGCTCGACATCGTGATCTTCCGCGAGAACGTGGAAGACGTATACTCGGGGATCGAGTTCAAGGCCGGCTCGCCGGAGGCCAACAAGCTTCGCGACTTCATCCAGAAGGAGTTCGGGAAGAAGATCCGCGAGGGGTCGGCAATCGGCGTGAAGCCGATGTCGCCTTTCGGCTCGAAGCGGCTCGTGAAGATGGCCCTTGAGTACGCGCTCCGGCGCAACCGCCACTCGGTGACGCTGATGCACAAGGGCAACATCATGAAGTTCACCGAGGGGGGCTTCAAGGACTGGGGCTACGAGGTGGCGCGCGAGAGCTTCCGGAACCAGGTGGTCACCGAGGCCGACCTGGCCGAAGCGGGGGGCGTCGCGCGGGCGGACGCCGTCGTCATCAAGGACCGGATCGCCGACTCGATGTTCCAGCAGCTGCTCCTCAGGCCCGACGAATACGAAGTGATCGCGACGCCGAACCTGAACGGCGACTACGTGAGCGACGCCGCGGCTGCGCAGGTGGGCGGGCTGGGCATCGCGCCCGGCGGCAACGTGGGCGATGAGGCCGCCGTATTCGAGGCCACGCACGGCACGGCACCGAAGTACGCGGGAAAGGACAAGATCAATCCCGGCAGCGTCATCTTGTCGGGCGTGATGATGCTCGAGCAAATGGGCTGGCAGGAGGCGGCGACGCTCATCATAAAGGGAATGGAGCGCGCCATCGCCGCGAAAACGGTCACCTACGACCTCGCGCGGCAGATGCCCGGCGCGACGGAAGTGTCCACGTCGAAGTTCGGCGACGCCGTCATCGCCGGCATGCGGGGTGCCGCGTGACCGCGTTGGCTCTCCGCGCCGGCGACCCGGCCACGCTGCGGGCACCGTTGCTCGCCGTTGCCCTCCCGCAGGGCACGGCCCTGCCGCGCGCACTCGGGGCGCTCGACCGCGCGACGGGAGGCGTACTCACTCGCGCCCTGCGGTCGGGCGATTTTCGCGGCGACCGCGACGAGACGCTCCTGCTGTACGGCCGCGGCAAGGGCCCCGAACGCGTGCTGCTCGTTGGCGCCGGCGCCCAGCTGACCCCGGCGGCGATCTGGAGGGCCGCCACGCT
>JAYEKC010000302.1:0-2904 GCA_034716715.1 Gemmatimonadota bacterium
CCGCACCGCACCCGCCACCACGTCGCGCGGGGCCCGCGCGGCGAGCGCCCGCACCTCGGGGGACTCGAGGAGCGCGCCCACCGCCGGGAGGTCGCGGCGCGTATCGGTCACGGGCGCTCGGGCGGCGGTCGGCGCGGCACGCTGTCGCGCGCGGCGGGGCGCGGCCTCGTGACGGTGCGATCGCTCGTGCGGGACGGTCCCACCAGGGCCTGCACGTCGCGCGTGGTGAGCCGCACAGCCTCGCCTGCCGCCACGGGCTCGGCCAGCTCGATCACGAATTCGGTGGGCGGCACTGGCCGCCCGAGCTTCGGTGGCGGGACGTGCTTCACGGTGTCGCGCAGGGCGCGGAGCGAGTCGATCTGGGCCCGCGCGGCGGAGTCGCGTTGCTGCGCCACGCGGAGCGAGTCGCGGCGGGCGAGGGCCTGGCGTCCGCGCGCGGAGGTGTCCGCCCGGAGGGCCGAGTCCTCCCGGGCCACCTTGGTGCGCGCCTGCGCAGAGTCGTACGCCCCCGCCGCGAGGATGGACCGGACGGCAATCACCGACGAGTCGCGGTAGCGGCGCACCCCCACCTGTCCCGCTTCGATCGGGTTGGGGAGCCGGAGGCCGTGGTCGAACCGCACCCGGAGCGTGACCGAGTCGCCGAACGTGGCCTCGGCCACGTGCGCGCCGAGGGTATCGCGCGGAATGAGGTAGAAGTCGTGCCGCACCGAATCGGTGACGGCGATCGTCGCCGTGTCCCACGGCTCGCGCGGGTCGAGGGTGCCGTTGTTGTTGACGTCGAGCCACGCGCGGACGGTAAACGAGGCCGGCGGCAGCGTCCCGAGGGCGTACCAGCCGAGCGAGTCGGCGGCGATGCCGTAGGTCAGCACCGTGTCGGGCTTGATGATGGCGTCGATGCGCGCGCGCGGCGCCGGCTTGCCGGCCATCCAGTCGAAGGCGGCGCCGCGGATGGCGCCGACCGGGATGGCGTCGCCCGTGGCGAACACCGTGCGAAAGGCCTGCGCCGCGGAGTTGGCGCGGAGGTCGGAGAGGCCGGGCAGGATGGTGACCGCGTAGGCCGTGTTGGGCCGCCAGCCGTCGTGCGGGCGCACGAGGATGCGGCGCCGGGCCCAGTCCACCTCGGGCCGGCCGTCGCTCGGCGAGATGACCACGAGACTGCGCAGGTCCTGCGCGCCGCGCGGGCGTTCGCTCACCACCTCGTCGAATGTGAACTCCACGGCGCGGGGCGTGGCGCGGACGGCGCCGCTCTCGGGGGTGACGCGCACCAGCTTGGGCGCCGCGGTGTCGGGCGGGCCGCCGGGTGGCATGCCCTGCGAGGCGCACGCGCCGGCGAGCGCCGCCACGACGGCGAGTCCTGGCGCGAGGGCCCGGCGACGCCCCACGGCCCGGCGACGCGTCATGGCCCGGCGAGTGAAGCCAGCTTGGCGGTGAGCTGCCCCGCGCGGGCCGACCATTCGCGTTCCTTGGCGCGCTCGGCGTCCACGACGGCAGGCGGCGCCTTGCTCGTGAACTTCTCGTTGGCGAGGCGGCCGCGCAGCGCGTCGAGCTGCTTCGTGAGGGCCGCGAGCTCGCCGGAGAGCTTCTCGCGCTCGCGCCCGAGGTCTACCACCCCGGCGAGCGACACGACGACTTCCGACCCGTTCGCGAGGACCTGGCGGGCCGCCGCACCGCCGGGGATTGCCGCGGGGTCCACCAGCTCGCAACGCCCCATCCGGGTGACGAAGGCCGCTTCGCGCGCCGCCGCGCCGGCTCCCGCCGAGCCCTCGACGACGGCCGCGCGCACCACCTCCCCGGCGGGGACGGCGTACTCGCTCCGGATTTCGCGAATGGCCGTGATGGCGGCACGCGCGTCGTCGAAGGGCGCCGCAATGTTGGCGTCCCAGCCGCCGACCGCGGAGGGCCACGTGGCCTGGGCCAGCCGCCTGGCGCCGGCACCGCGCGCAGGCAGCCGTTTCCAGAGGGCTTCCGTCACGAACGGCATGACCGGGTGGAGGAGCCGGAGGGCGCGATCGAACGCGTGCACGAGGACGGCCCGGGCCACCTCGCGCTCCGGGTGGCCGTCGGCGAGCCGCGTCTTGGCATGCTCGAGGTACCAGTCGGCGAGCTCGGTCCACACGAAGGCGCGCGCCGCCTCGGCGTACTCGTCGAGGCGCAGCCCCAGATGCCGCTCGTGCGCCGGCCAGGCGGCGCCGTTCGAGGGACGCGGCGGGCCAAGGGCCGCGCCGGCGCGCGTGATGGCGGCGTCGAGGCGATGCAGGATCCAATGGTCGGCACTGCCGAGGGAACTCCGCGGAAGCTGGCCGAGGGGCGTTACTCCCGCGTTACCTACCTGGAGGAGGAGGAACCGGCCGATATTCCAGAGCTTGGTCGCGAAGTTCCGCCCGGTGGAAAACGACTGCTCGATGTTCTCGTGGTCGAGGAGCAGGTCGGACCCCAGGCCCATCCCGGCAACCACGGTCCAGCGGAGCGCGTCGGCGCCGTAGAGCTGCACGACGTCGAGCGGGTCGATGCCGTTGCCCAGCGACTTCGACATCCGGCGGTGCTGGGCGTCGCGGGCGGTGCCGTGCAGGTACACCGTGTGGAACGGGGGCACGCCGTCGGGATGCCCCGCGAGGGGCGACGCCGGCACGAACGCGCCGCGGCGGTCGGGGCGCGTGACGTACATGCCGCTCATCACCATCCGGGCCACCCAGAAGAACAGGATCTCGGGCGCCGTGACGAGCACGTCGGTGGGGTAGAACGCCTTGAGGTCGGCTGTGGCGTCGGGCCAGCCGAGGGTGGAGAACGGCCAGAGCTGCGAGGAGAACCACGTGTCGAGCACGTCCTCGTCCTGCCGCGTGGGCCCGCCGCAGTCCGGGCACTTCGGGCTGTCGTCGCGGCTGGCGAAATGCGGGCGGCACGCGG
>JAYEKC010000303.1:0-2882 GCA_034716715.1 Gemmatimonadota bacterium
TCGGCCGACAGCCGGTCCAGGAACGGCGCCGAGTCCCTGATCGCCGTCCACGTGGCCGGTTCGATATGGAAGGCGAAGCGCGCCGCGAACCGGATCGCGCGCAGCGCACGCAGACGGTCCTCGCGCATCCGGTCCGCCGCGTTCCCCACCGCGCGCACGATCCCGCGCTTGAGGTCGGTCTGTCCGCCGTACGGGTCCCGCAGCTCGCCGGTACCGGGGTCGTACGCCATCGCGTTGATCGTGAAGTCACGGCGCGCGAGGTCGTCGTCGAGCGACACGCCGAACTCCACGACCGCGTGGCGGCCGTCGGTCTTCACGTCCTTCCGGAACGTCGTCACCTCGTGCATCACGCCATGGCCGTCGAGCACGCCCACGGTGCCGAACTCAACGCCCACGGGAATCGTGCGCCGGAAGATCTGCTGCACCTCCTGCGGCGGCGCGCTCGTGGCGATGTCCCAGTCGAGGTGCTCGTGGCCGAGGAGGGCGTCGCGCACGGCCCCGCCCACGCACCACGCCTCGTGCCCGGCCCGCCGCAGCTTCTCGGCGAGCTTCACCACCTCGCGGGGGGGATTGAGCGCGGCCACGGTCAGCAACCGGGTGGATGCCGGCGAGTCGCGTGCCCGGGCTGCCCCGGACGCCGGATCATCCGCAGAGGACCGCGCCTCCATTCACGTTCACGATCTCCCCCGTCACGTGGCGCGCGCCGTCGAAGCAGAGGGCGACGATGGGGAACGCGATGTCGTCGGGCGTCGCGATGCGACCCACCGGGATGCCCTTCGCGATCCGCTCCTTCCCGCCGCCCGCGAACGGCGCCTCGCACATCTCCGTGTCCACCCACCCCGGCGCCACGGCGTTCACCGTGATGTCGTGCGGCGCCAGCTCCACGCACACCGACTTCACGAACGAGATCATCGCGCCCTTGCTCGCGGCGTAGTCGGCGTGGTTGGCCTCGCCGCGCTGCCCGGCGGTGGAGTCCACGAGCACGATGCGCCCCCCACCCTGCCGCTGCGCGCGCCGCTCCACCATCACGGCCGCCGCGGCCCGCGTGACGAAGAACGTGGCGTCGAGGTTCTCGCGCATCGTGCGCGCCCACTGCTCGTCGGTCATGCGGATGACGGGGGCATCGTCGGGCGGCCAGATGCCCGCGGAGTGGACGAGGATCTCGAGGCCGCCGAGCTCCTTCGCCGCGTGGTCCACCAGCGCATTGGCGCCGGCCGCGGTGCCGATGTCGGCGGCAAGCGACGCGCCCGTGACCCCCAGGGCCGTGAGTTCGTCGCGCATCGCCGCCGCCTCGGCGTGGCGCGAGCGGTAGCCAACACAGACGTCGGCGCCGGCGCGGGCAAGGAGGCGCGCGACCGCGGCGCCAATGCCGCGCGTGCCGCCCGTCACAACGGCGCGCTTGCCGGAGAGTGAGAACGCGTCCGTCACCGCGCCGCCTCGGCGTCCACCAGGTCGCAGATCGCGTGCTGGATGGCGAGCTGGAGTTCCTGCGCCCGGTCGGTGCGCTCCGTCGGCACGACGACGCAGTGATCCACCAGCGATGCGATGGGCCCGCCGCCCTTCGCCGAGAGCGCGAGCGTGGCCACGCCCTTCGCGCGGGCGGCCCTGGCCGCCGCGACGAGGTTCGGCGACTTGCCGCTCGTGGTGTGGAGCACGAGGAGGTCGCCGGGCCTGGCGAGCGCCTCCACCTGCCGCGCGAACACCTGGTCGAACGAGTAGTCGTTGGCCGCCGCGGTGAGCAGCGACGTGTCCGTCGTCAGCGCCACCGCCGCGATGGCCCTGCGCTCGCGCTGGTAGCGCACCACGTACTCGGTGGCGAGGTGCTGGGCGTCGGCCGCGCTGCCGCCGTTGCCGCAGAAGAAGAGCGTGCCGCCGCGCCGCACCGTGTCGCCGACCATCGCGGCGGCCTTCTCGATCGAGGGACCGAGGGTGTCGGCCGCGGCCGTCGCGGTGGCGGCGAGGTCCCGCAGGTGGTGCTCCAGGGCGTCGCGCATGGTCATGCTCCGTTCCGCAGGTCGTCGAGGTGGCGCACGGCGATCGCCGACACCCGGCGCATGGCGTCGTCTGCCGCCTGCACCAGCGTCGCCGGCTCGGCCGCCGCCGCCTCGAACGCGTAGGTGACGTAGGCATCCGCCGAGAGCAGGTCGAGCGCCGTGCGCCGTTCCTTGTCGGAGGCCCGCAGCACGCGCTCCAGTGCCGCATCGGCCGCGTCGAGCAGCGGCGACACGCCCGCCGAATGGGCGTCGAGATCAGCGCGCATGTGCGCCAGCAGTTCGTCGGGCGCGGCCGGCGCGCGGCTCGCGACCCAGTCGAGGAGTGGGGTTCCGTTGCGCGACGCGCCGCCTGCCGACCCGCGCCCCGCCCGATCGGCCGTCGGGCGCGTCATTTCACGCCCGCCAGGCGCTCCGACACGAAGGCGCGTGCGTCGCCGATGGTGGCGTCGATGGTGCCGGCGTCGACGCCCATCTGCGCGAGGTGCGGCTTCCCGCCGCCGCGCCCGCCGGTCTTCGCCGCGAACGCCTTCACCAGGTCGCCCGCCGAAATCCCCTTCTCGCGTAGCGTGTCGCCCACGACGAAGACGAGCGTTGCCTTGCCCTCGTCGAACACGCCGCCGAGCACGCCGACGCCGGCGGGCAGCTGTTCGCGAACGGTGTCGCCGAGCGTCTGCAGCTCCTGCAGCGCAGTCGCCGACGTGCGGCCCGCGACCACGCGCCACGACCCCACGCTGCTCCCGTTCGCGAGGATGCCCTGCAACGCCGCATTGCCGCCGCCGCGGAGCGCCTCCTCCAGCTTCTTCTCCAGCGCCTTCTTCTCCGCGAGGAGCTGCTCGACCTTGCGCGCGACGGCATCGGTGCCGGCCGCGTGCACGTTCACCTTCAGCT
>JAYEKC010000304.1:0-2878 GCA_034716715.1 Gemmatimonadota bacterium
GCGCCCAGATCGCGGCGTCGGCTGGGCAGCCGGCGGCAGGCATGGAGCAGATCCGCCAGGCGATGGGCGGCATCCGCGAGGCCATGCAGCAGAACCTCGCGTCCACTCGGCAGACGGAGCAGGCCGCGCACGACCTCAACACGCTCGGCGCGCGGCTCGTGGCGCTGGTGGGCGGCAACCACCGTGGGTCGCGGAACGGGGTGCGCGCGTGAACGCGGGTGACCTCCAGCGCCGCCTGCTGGCGACGTTTCGCGCCGAGCTGGAGCAGCAGCTCCGCGCGATGAACGCCGACCTGCTGGCGCTGGAGCGGTCCCCCACCGACCCCGCACGGCTGAAGGCGCTGTTTCGTGGCGCACACACACTGAAGGGCGCAGCGCGCGCTGTGGGCGACGCCGACGTGGAACGCACGTGCCACGAGTTGGAGACGCGGCTGGCCGAGGCGCGCGACGGAAAGCGGCCGCTGGGCACAGCCGACGTTGCCCGGATATTCGCCACGCTCGACAGTCTTGCCGAATCCGCCGGGGCGGGCGCACGTGTGTCGAAGGAGACTGGCGCGCTGGCGCCATCGGTAGCTGAAAAGTCCGCGGCCGCAACCTGGTCAGCGGGGCCCACCGCCAGCACCAGTACGGAGGTCGGGCACGCCGGCGATGAGACTAGGGCCGATTCCGTCCTGCGCCTTGAAGCGTCAAAGGTGGACGCGCTCTTGGCGTCGGTGGAGGAGGTGATGCTCGACCGCAGCCGCGTGTCGCGGCGGCGGGAGCAGGCGCACGACCTCCAGGAGGCCGTCGGGCGGTCGGCGCGTGACTGGCGTGTCGCCGCGCGGTCGGTGAGGCTCGCGCTGGCGCGTTCGGGCATGCCGCAGGGCCAGGCTGCCGACGCGTTCACCGGTGACGGGACCGCCACGGCGGCCGCCGAGCGGGCGATGAACGAACTCGAGGAAACGTTGCGTCATCTCGCGCGCGACAGCGCGCGGCTCGCGTCGCACCTGGAGCGCGACGCCACGGCGCTGGGCCGGTCGGTGGACGTCCTGGCCGGACGGGCCCAGCGGGTTCGCGTGCGTCCGTTCCGGGAAGCATGCGAGGGCCTGCCACGCGCGGTGCGCGACGTGGCGGTTGCGGCCGGCAAGGACGTCGCCCTGCGGATCGAGGGGGGCGACGTGGAAGCCGACCGCGCGGTGCTCGACGGCCTCCGCGACGCGCTGGTGCCGCTCATCCGGAACGCCGTGGACCACGGCATCGAACCAACGCAGGCGCGAACCGCCGCCGGGAAGCCGGCCCAGGGGACGATCACCGTGTCGGCGGCGCTGCAAGGCGACGCGATCGTTGTCACGGTGGCCGACGACGGGGCGGGGATGGATGTGAAGGCCATTGCAACCGCGCTCCGGGCGGCCGGGATGGATCCGCCGACGGAACGGCGCGCGCTTGCCCGCGCGCTGGTGGCCGCCGGTGTGACGACGCGCGCGCAGGTGACGGCGATTTCCGGGCGCGGCGTGGGGCTCGACATCGTACGCGAAGCGGTTGACCGCATTCGTGGCGCGCTCGACGTGGACTTCGAACCCGGTGGCGGCACGACGTTTCGCATCACGTGCCCGCCCACACTGTCCACCCTGCGAGCCGTGCTCGTCACGGTTGGCGGCCACGCCGTCGCCATCCCGTCCACGTTCGTGGCGCGCGTCATGCGAGTGCAGCCACCGGACATCCGGAGCGTGCAGGGGCAGGCCGTGCTCGCGACGGCGAACGGGCCGGTCCCCGTGGCCCCGCTCGCGCGCCTGCTCGGGCCGCCGTTTGCCGAACGGGCGTTGACCGGACCGTCACCTGCGGTACTGCTCGCCCGGGGCGACGACCGGCTGGCCGTCCTGGTGGACCAACTCGATGGCGAGCAGGAGGTCGTGCTGCGGCCGATCGACGCCCCGATCGCCGGGCGCCGGCTCGCGCACGGCGCGGCGATCCTGGGTACGGGCCGCGTGGCCGTGGTGGTCGACGCGGCCGCCCTGGCCGCGGCCGGAGCCGGCGCGCAGGTGGAGGTCAGGGTGGAGGCGGAGGCCCCCGAGGCGCGCCGCGCGCGCATCATCGTCGTGGACGACTCGATTACCACGAGGGCGCTCGAGCAGAGCGTGCTCGAGGCGGCCGGCTACCTCGTGCACACGGCGCCCGACGGCGCCGACGCGTGGCGCCTGCTCCAGGAGCGCGGCGCCGACCTCGTGGTGTCCGACATCGAGATGCCGCGGATGGACGGGTTCGACCTCACGGCCGCGATCCGCGCGTCGCAGCGGTTCCGCGAGCTGCCGGTGGTGCTGGTGACGGCCCTCGAGAACGACGCGCACCGGCGGCGCGGGCTCGAGGTGGGCGCGAGCGCGTACATCGGCAAATCCGGGTTCGACCAGCAGAACCTCCTCGACACCATCGCCCAGCTCCTCGACTGATGACCACGAACCGCCGGCAATCCGATTCGGCCCCCTTCATTCGCGTGGTCGTGGCCGAGGACTCGCAAACGGTGCAGGAACTGCTCGTCACGATCCTCGAGTCCGATCCAGGCATCCGGGTGGTGGGGAGGGCACGCACGGGTGTCGAAGCCGTTGAACTCACGGAGCGCCTCGCCCCCGACCTCGTCACGATGGACATCCACATGCCGGTGATGGACGGCGTGGAGGCGACGAAGGAGATCATGGTGCGCGCGCCGACGCCGATCGTGATCGTGGCGTCGAGCGCAAGCTCGAGCGACGTGGGCCGGTCGTTCCACGCGATGCGGGCGGGGGCCCTGACGATGATCCCGAAGCCGGACAATCCCGAAGCGCCAACGTTTGCCCAGCACCGGGACCGGCTCGTGGCGACGGTCAAGGCCATGGCGCAGGTGAAGGTGGTCCGGCGCTGGAGTACGT
>JAYEKC010000305.1:0-14658 GCA_034716715.1 Gemmatimonadota bacterium
GGCGTCGGGAACTACACGGAGCAGGGAATGGCAATCATGGGCCGCGACCTTCCGCTCGACTTCGAGGTGTGCCGGATGGCGCTGGAGACGCCGGGAGCGAAGGTCGTGTTCTCGACCGACGCCACGGCCGGTGCGCACGGCCACAACGCGGACGAGTTCATCGGCCGCATCGAGCACTGCGGCCAGGCGCCGATGGCCGCCCTCATGTCGGCGGCGTCGCTCGCGGCCGAGGCGATCGGAATGGGCGACCGGATCGGGTCGCTCGCGCCGGGCTACGATGCCGACATCATCGCCCTCGACGGCGACCCGCTCGTCGACCCCACGGCCGTGCGCCGCGTGGTGTTCGTGATGCGGGGCGGCGTGGTGTACAAGTGGGCCGGCGCGAAGCGGCGGTGACGCCCGCTCCGCACCGCGCGGCGCCGCGGCCGCGCTAGGGCATTCGCCCGTACTTCCGCATCGCGGCCAGCATCCGGTCCAGTGGCATCGCGTAGACGCGGCGGTCGTTGGCGCCCGTCGTGGTCTCGGCCGCGAGGAGCGCGTTCGTGATGGCGGCCTCGGTGGCCTGCGCGGTGGCCTGGAAGAGCGGCGTCATCCGGTCGTTGGGCAGCGTCTGCACCGTGTGCACGGGCGGGTCATCGTACCACGCGCGCGGGTTCGCGGTCGAGAACGCGATGAAGATGTCGCCCGAGCTGTTGCCGCCGAACCCGCCCTGGCGTCCGATGCCCAGCGACACGCGCGTGGCGATGCGCTTGAGCTGGTGGGGCAGGAGCGGCGCGTCGGTGGCGACCACGACGATGATCGAGCCGAGGTCGCGGTCCGTCGATGCGTCCGGGCCCGTGGCGCCGCCGCCGGGCGCGCAGCGCCGATTGGCGGGCGTCGCCGGATCGTCATTCGCCGTGCACGCCGTAAGGTCGGGGATTTACGCGCCCACCGGCACGCCGGCGATCCGGAGGTCGCGCCGGGCGCCGTAGTTGCACTGGACGAGCACGCCCACGGTGTATCCGCCCTGCGCGTCGGTCAGCTTGCGCGAGGCGGTGCCGATGCCGCCCTTGAACCCGTGGCACACCATGCCGGTGCCTCCGCCCACGGCGCCTTCCTCCGGCACCACGCCGCCCTTGGCGTTGTCGAGCGCGGCGAGCACGTGCTCGGGCTTCACGTGGAAGCCGTTGATGTCGTTCAGGCCGCCGTCGTAGGTCTCCGCCACCACCGGCAACCACCACGGCTGCAGCGCGTTCTGCTTCGCATTCTCCCAGCCGATGATCGCGTCGCGCACCACGCCAACGCTGTGCGTGTTCGTGATGGCGACCGGTCCCTCGAGGAACCCGCTTTCCTGCACCCACGTGGTGCCGGTCATCTCGCCGTTGCCGTTGAGGGTGAACCAGGCCGCGTACACCGGGTCGACGTTGGCCTGGCCGCGCGGATGGACGACGGTGACGCCAGTGCGCACGGGGCCCTGCCCGACGACGAGCTTGCCGGAGCCCGAGATGATGGTCGTGGAGCCCACCTCAACGCCGGCGACGTCGGTGATGGCGTCGAGCGGGCCGGGCGTGCCGCCGATGGGGAGGCGGAGGTCGCGTTCGCGCGGCTTCTGCGCGGCGAGCGCGGCGGAGCAGGCGACGGTGGCGAGCGCGGCAAGGGCGATGGACGAGAGGCGCATGCGGGCATCCGTGGTGGGCGTCGGTGCTGAACATCGGAAACGGACGGTGTGGCCGCCAGCGCAGCGGCGGCCGCCGGACTGGCGACCTGCCCCGAACGTGCTAGGGTTAGCCACAGGGAACCTCACCGGAGGCCTTCGTGAAACTCAACGTTCGTGCCCTCGCCATCACCTTTGCGCTGCTGTGGGGCGGTTGCGTGTTCCTCGTGGCCGTGCTGCACCGGATCTGGCCCGTGTACGGCACCGGATTCCTCAACGGCGTGGCATCCATCTATCCCGGCTACCATGTGAGCGGCATCAAGACCGGGCTGATCGGCACGGCCTACGCGCTCGTGGACGGCGCGGTGTGCGGCGCGCTGGTGGCGTGGCTCTACAACCGGTTCAGCGGGGCGGGCGCCGGGGGGGCGGCCACGGCCTGATCGGCCGGCCGCGCTGGTCCGCGGCGGGCGCCCGGGTACATTGCGCCATGCGCCCGACCGTCGGCCAGGTGGCCACCCGCTCGCTCACGCTCACTGCCGAGCACGTCCGGAAGTACACCGAGATTTCCGGCGACCGGAACCCGCTGCACTACGACGAGGCGTTCGCCGCGAGGACGAAGTTCGGCCGGCTGGTGGTGCAGGGAGGACTCACGACCGGGCTCCTGCACGCGCTCGTCGCGATGGACATGCCGGGCCCGGGCACCGTGTTCCTCAGCCAGGACTGGAAGTTCACGGCGCCGGTGTTCATCGGCGACACCATCACCGCGCGGGCGGAGGTGACCAGCGTGCACGCCACGAAACCGGTGACGCAGCTCGCCATCCGCGTCATGCGCGACGACGGGGCGGTGGTCCTCGAGGGTGAGGCCTGGTGTTACACGTTTTCGGGCGGCTGACGAGTCACGGCACCACCGCCGCGGTCTTCGCCGGCGTGAACACCCGGGGCAAGCCGAGCCCCTCGAGCATCGTGTTGAGCGCCGGCAGGTCGGTCGCCTCGAGCGCCGTGAGCTTCTGCAGCTGCACGTTCAGCTGGCCCGAGAGGTCGGTGTAGATCTCGCCGTGCTGCTTCGTGGGCGGATAGTCGCCCACCTGCACCTGGTAGTTCAGCGAGATGAGCTTGTTGTAGAGCTTGATGGGCTGGTCGAGCGTGCACTGGTCCACATGGCAGCCGACTTCATACAGCTCGCTCCGGATGGCCTCGAGCTTCGTGCGCAGCGCCTTGGCCGCGCTGGTGACGCGCGATTTCGCGGCACTGTCGGGCAGGTCGCCGGCGTTGCGCACGCGGGCGTCGATCTGCGACTGGAGGTCCTCGATCCGCAGCGCCCCGTCCACCGTGTCGTTGATCCGGTCGCGCACGCGGATCGCGGCGTCGAACTGCGCCACGAGCTCCGTCGTCGCGGTGGTCACGCGCGGGTCGGTCACCACGTCGAACTGGCGCGCCATCGTGTCGCGTCCCGCGATGAGCCGTGCCGTGTAGCGGCCCGGCGGCGCCACCGGGCCGGAGAGGTCGCCCTCGTCGAGCACGGTGTTCTTCAGCCCCTTCGCGCCGGGGTACCTCAGGCTCCAGACGAAGCGGTTGGTGCCGGCGCGGGCCGACACGACGGAATCCGCCGGCTCGTGCGCGATGGAGTCACGCCGCGCCTCGTCCGCCTTGCGCGCCAGCTCCGCGTTGGGCTGGGGCAGGGAATCCGCCTTTGACGGGTCGCTCAAGTACGACCGGATGAGCTTGCCGGCGGGGTCAAGGAACTGCAGCGTGACTTTCTCCGACGGCGCCGCCTTGAACCAGTAGTCCACATACGCGCCGCTGGCCGGGTTTTCGCCGGCAACGGCGCTGCGGCCCGCGTATCCCGCCCAGCGGATCGCCTTCGCCGGCGGGAACAGGTACGCCGCCTTCGCCGTCACCGAGTCGGCGATGGTGCGGAGGAGCGAAAGGTCGTCAATCACCCAGAACGCGCGGCCGTGGGTCGCGGCCACGAGGTCGTTCTCGTGCACGGCGAGGTCACGCACGCTCACGCGGGGCAGGTTGAGCTGGAGCGGCTCCCAGGCGGCGCCGTCGGTGAACGACACGTACACGCCGGCCTCGGTGGCCGCATACAACAGGCCGCGGCGGACCGGGTCCTCGCGGATGCTTCTGGCGTACGCACCCATCGGGATCCCGCCCGCGATGGCCGTCCACGTCTTGCCGTAGTCGGTGGTCTTCCAGAGGTACGGCGCGAAGTCGTCCTGCTGGTAGCGGTTGGCCGCCACGTAGGCGGTGCCGGCGTCGTAGCGCGACGCCTCGATGCCGGCGGTGCGCGTGAACCTGCCGTACGCGGGGGGCGTGACGTGCGTCCAGCTGCCGCCCCCGTCGCGCGATACGTGGATCAGTCCGTCGTCCGACCCGGCCCACAGCACGCCCGCCGTTACGGGCGACTCCGTGAACGCGTAGATGGTCGCGTACCATTCGGTGCCCGTCATGTCGCCGTGCACGGGGCCGCCCGAGCGGCCGAGCGTGGCCGGGTCGTGCACCGTGAGGTCGGGCGAGACGCGCTCCCAGCTCGCCCCCTCGTTGCGCGAACGCCATACGTGCTGCGACGCCGCGTAGAGCGTGTTCGGGTCATGCGGGGAGATGAGCACCGGGAACGTCCACTGGAACCGTTCCGGTACGTCGGCCGCGGCATGGCCATCGTAGTTCATCAGCACCACCGAGATGTCGCGCTCCTGCCGCGTCGAGCGGTCGTAGCGCGAGAACTGCCCCATGTAGCAGCCGCCGTACGTCACGTTCGGGTTCCGCGGGTCCACGGCGATGGTCGCGTTCTCGCATCCGGCGATGCTGAAATAGTCGCGCTCGCCGATCACGCCGTCGTCGGACCGGCTTGCCACCGAGATGGCCGAGTTGTCCTGCTGCGCGCCGTACAGCCGGTAGGGGAACTGGTTGTCGGTGGTGACGTGGTAGAACTGCGCCGTGGGCTGGTTGTAGATGCTCGACCACGTCGTGCCGTTGTCGTACGAGATCGTGGCGCCGCCGTCATTGCCGTTCATCAGGTGGCGCGAGTCCTTCGGGTCCACCCACATGATGTGCGTATCGCCGTGCGGCACGCGCACGCGCGAGAAGCTCCGGCCGCCGTCCACCGACCGCCACACGGTGAGGTTCATCACGTACACCGTGTTCTCGTCGTTCGGGTCGGCGGTCACGGACGAGTAATAGTACGGGCGCACCGAGAACTTCTGGTCGAGGCTCGTGGCCGTCCAGTGCCCGCCGCCGTCGTCGGACCGGTAGATGCCCCCGACCGAGTCCGTGGCCTCGATGCTGGCGTACACGCGCTGCGGATTGGCCGGCGACACCGACACGCCGATCTTGCCGATGAGCTTGCGCGGGATGCCGGGGTTGAACGTCAGCTCGGTCCAGGTGTCGCCGCCGTCGGTGGTCTTCCAGAGGCCGGAGCGCCCGCCACCCGCGTCCATGCCCCACGGCGTGCGCTGGAACTTCCACATCGCCGCGTAGAGGATGCGCGGGTTGGTGGGGTCCATCGAGAGGTCAATGGCACCCGTCGAGTCGTTGATGAACAGCACCCGCTTCCACGTCCTGCCGCCGTCGAGGGTGCGGAACACGCCGCGCTCGGCGTTCGGGCCGAACGCGTGGCCCATCGCGGCCACGAACACGCGGTCCGGGTTGCCGGGGTCGATGCGCACCGTGGCGATCTGGTGCGTGTCGCCCAGCCCGATGTGCTGCCACGTCTGCCCGGCATCGGTGGACTTGTACATCCCGGTGCCGTACGTGAGGTCCTCGCGGAGCTGCGCCTCGCCCGTGCCCACGTAGATGACGTTCGGGTCGCTTGGCGCCACCGCGATCGCGCCGACGGACGAGATGTCGGTCTTGCCGTCGGTGAGGTTGGTCCAGGTCTGGCCGCCGTTCGTGGTGCGCCACACGCCGCCGTTCACGGCGCCGAAGTAGGCCTTGAACATGTCCGCCGGGTCGCCGGCCACGGCCACCACGCGGCCGCCGCGGTACGGCCCCACGTTGCGCCACCGCAGCGCCTTGAAGCGGCTGGACGTGGCGCCGGGGTCCGAGTAGAGCTTCGCATCGTAGGCCGGCGCCGTGGGCGCATCGTTCGCGCGCTGCGGCGCGCGGGGAGTCCGCTGGGCTGCGGCCGGGAGCGCCGCTGCCACGAGGAGGGCGAGGCCCGCGAAGGCGGGCAGTGGTCGGGTGGTGGTCATTTCCCAAAATACAACGCGCGAGTGGCCCGTCGGCGGTACTCGCGTACATTATGGAGGGTCGCCCCCGGGCCCGCCGCCAGCCTTTCTCCCTGCAGCCCACGACCTTGAGCAACCTCCGCGATCAGCTTCAGGCGACGCTTTCCGGCACGCACACGCTCGAGCGCGAGCTCGGCGGCGGCGGGATGTCGAAGGTGTTCGTCGCCGAGGAGACCCGGCTGGGCCGCAAGGTCGTGGTGAAGGTGCTCTCGCCGGAGCTCGCCCAGGGCATCAGCGTCGAGCGCTTCGAGCGCGAAATCAAGACCGCGGCGGCACTCCAGCAGGCAAACATCGTGCCCGTCCTGAGCGCCGGCGACACGAACGGCCTGCCGTTCTACACGATGCCGTTCGTCACCGGCGAATCGCTCCGCGCGCGGCTCGGCCGCGGGCCGCTGGCCATCAACGAGGTGGTGAATATCCTGCGCGACGTGGCGCGCGCGCTCGCGTTCGCCCACCGGCAGGGCGTGGTGCACCGCGACATCAAGCCCGACAACGTGCTGCTCTCGGAAGGGGCCGCGGTCGTCACCGACTTCGGCATCGCCAAGGCCATCAGCGCGGCGCGCACGAGCGGCGCCGGCGCGACGCTCACGCAGGTGGGAACCAGCATCGGCACGCCGGCGTACATGGCGCCCGAGCAGGCCGCCGGCGATCCCGAGATCGACCACCGCGCCGACATCTACTCGCTCGGCGCGATGGCGTACGAGCTGCTGACCGGGCACGTCGTGTTCGCCAACCGGACGCCACAGCGGATGCTCGCTGCACACATGAGCGAAGCGCCGGTGCCGGTGACCGATCTTCGTCCCGACACGCCGCTACCGCTCGCCGACCTGGTGATGGCGTGCCTGGCGAAGGACGCAATGGACCGGCCGCAGGACGCCACGCAGGTGGTGAACGCGCTCGAGACCACGAGCGGCGGCAGCATGCCGGCGATGCCGGCCATCCTGCTCGGCGGAAAGGGAATGTTCCGCAAGGCGCTCGCGATCTACGCCGCGGCGTTCGTGGTGGTGGCGATCGTCGCGAAGGCCGCCATCGTCGGCATCGGTCTCCCGGACTGGGTATTCCCGGGTTCACTGATCGTGATGGCACTCGGCCTGCCCGTGATCCTCTGGACCGGCTATGTGCACCGGGTCGCGCGGCGGGCCGCGACGGCCACGCCCACGTTCACGCCCGGCGGGACGCCGAGCACCACGGCGCACGGCACGATCGCGACGATGGCGCTCAAGGCGGCGCCGCACGTCAGCTGGTACAGGACGGCGCGCGGCGGGATGTACGCGTTCGGCGCGTTCATTGCCGTGATCGCCGCGTTCATGGGGATGCGGGCCTTTGGCATTGGGCCGTTCGGATCGCTGCTGGCCACCGGCGCCCTGAGCCAGCGTGAGCGCGCGGTACTGGCCGACTTCCGCACGACCAACACGGACTCGACGCTCGGCCGCGTGGTGAGCGACGCCGTGCGCGCGGGACTCTCGGGATCGTCCGCGTTCACGCTCGCGTCGCCGGGCGAGCTTGTCGCGGCGCTCGAGCGGATGCGCCAGCCGAAGACGACGCGCATCGACGCTGACGTCGCCAGGCAGATCGCGTTGCGCGAGGGCATCAAGGCCGTGGTGGACGGCGAGGTTACCGGCGTGGAGGGAGGGTACATCGTGACGCTGCGTCTCGTCCGCGCGGATTCGGGCGTCGAGCTCGCGTCGTTCCGCGAGACGGGCGACGGCCCGCGCGGCCTCATTGACGCCGCCGACAAGCTTGCCCGTGCCCTGCGCAGCAAGGCCGGCGAATCGCTTCGCGCCGTGAATGCCACACCGCCCCTCTTCCAGGCGACCACGAGTTCCCTTGAAGCCCTGCGCAAGTACAGCGAGGCGACGCGCGCCAATGCCCTGGGCGACCGCCGGTCCATCGACCTCAATCGCGAGGCCGTGGCGCTTGACTCCACGTTCGCCACCGCGTGGAACGGACTCGCCGCGACGCTCTCCAACTATGGCGCGCCGCAGAGCGCGATCGACTCGGCCATGCGCCAGGCGTATCGCTACCGCGACAAGCTTCCCGAGCGCGAGCGGAATCTGATTGTCGGCCGCTACTACTCGCTCGGACCCGGCCGGGACCGCGCCAAGGCGATCGCCGCGTACGAAGCGCTCGTCCAGCGGGGCGACAGCACGTCCGCGGCGGTGAACCTTGGCGAGTCGCTCCGCTCGCGGCGCGAGTTCGCGCGCGCGGAGTCGCTGAACCTGGCGTCCGCGAGGCAGCATGCGGCCAACGGGACGGCACTCGGCAACGCGATCGAGATGCAGCTCAATCAGGGCAACGTGCAGGCGGCGGCGGCGACCAATGCTCGCCTTGCGTCCGTCTCCCCGGGCTACTGGCTCAGCCGGCAGGCGTTCATCCTGTGGGCTGCGGGCGACGATCGCGGCCTCGGGCGGCTCATCGACAGCGTGAAGAAGGCCGGCGGGGCGAACACCGCTCTCTCCCCCGTCCCGTTCGTCGAGGCGTCGCTCGCGTTGAAGGCCGGCCGGCTGCACGACGCGGCGGATGCGGGGAAATTCCGCGCCGGTGTTGTCGCCGGCGGCCCGATCGGCGAGTTCTATCACTCGGCGATCCAACTGCAGGTCCTCGGGCCGACGCCAGCGGTGCAGGCGAAGCTCCAGGCGGCGATCGCGGCCATTCCATTCCGCGACCTGCCGGTGGTGGACCGGCCGTACCTCGACGCCGCATCGGCCCTTGCATTCGCCGGCGACGCCGAGAAGGCGAAGGCGATGCTGGCTCGCTACCGTTCGGAAGTCACCGACACATCGTTGTTGCGCGTGGAGCAGCCGGCGGTACACGATGTGCTCGCGGAGATCGCGCTTGCCGAGCGGCGGCCGCGCGACGCCATCGCCGAGTTCCGGAAGGGCGACGTCGGTCCGGACGGCGCGCCGGCCGGCGAATGCGCGCCGTGCCTGCCGTTCAACCTCGCCCGTGCGTTCGACGCCGCCGGGATGCCCGATTCGGCGATCGTCATGTACGAGAAGTATCTCGCCACGCCGTTCTGGCTCAAGGCAACGGCCGAACTCGACCCCGTGCGCGTGCCGGCCATCCGCGAGCGGCTCGGCCAGCTGTACGAGGCCGCCGGCAACACCGCGAAGGCCGCCGAGCACTACCGCGCGTTCATCGAGTTGTGGAAGAACGCCGATCCGGAGCTGCAACCACGCGTGCAGGCCGCGCGTGCGCGGCTCGCGAAGCTGTCCGCCGTGGAGGGGAGTCGACGGTAGCTATCCCACGCGGCGGCAGGCCGCGCGCCATCATTCGTGCGCAGCCCGCCGGGCCGGTCAGCCCTTCACGCTGTGGTGAACTTCGAAGGTCGTCTCCTGCGGCGGCGACGTGAACCCGCCCTTGATCCCAGCCTGCATCTTCGGCATCAGGATCTTGTCCCGGAACGCTTCCCAGCTCTCCTTCGAGTCGTGGATGGCGATGATGGTCCAGCCGCCCGCCGACGCGCCAGCGGCGTGGTAGATCTGGCCCTTCGGGAGGATGTTGCGGCCCGGATGGACCGCCGCAATTGAGGCCTCGTATTGATCCTTGGTGCCGCCAGCGAACGTGTGGACGATGCCGTATGCCATGAGGACGCTCCATGTGAGAGGCGCCGCAGCCCTTCGGCCGTGGTCAGGAGGCTGTCCAATTATGTGGTTATCGTCGCCGGCCTGCGAGGCAGCCAGTCGTGAAGCCGGCACCGCTCGCAACACCAAGTCATACATTCATCCCGTGCCATCAACTGGAGTCGCGAATGCCTGATCGCCGCCCCTTCCGCGCGCGCGCCGCCATCATCGGCGTTGCCGCCTTGATCACGATCTTCGCCGGCAGCGCTCCCGCCCGCGCGCAGGAGAAGGTGGATGCCGCCACCATCGAGCGCATCAAGGACGAGGGCCTGAACCGCTCGCAGGTGATGGACCTGATGAGCTGGCTCACGGACGTGTACGGGGCGCGCCTCACCTGGTCGCCCGCCACGCAGAAGGCGGCGAACTGGGCGATGGGCGAGATGAAGAAGTGGGGCCTCCAGAACGTCCACCTCGAGGACTGGGACAATCCCCCGGGACTCGGCTGGCAGAACGACCGGTTCGCCATGAACGTGACGGCGCCCACGGCGTTCATCGTCCAGGCCGTACCGCGGGCGTGGTCGCCGGGCACGAAGGGTACGGTGAGCGGTCCGGCCGTGCGCATCGACGCGGGCTGCCTCGATGAAGCCAAGGCGAAGTATTCGGGCAAGCTGAAGAACGCGTTCATCCTCGCCGCCGACGCCGTGGATCGTCCAGTCAACGACTTCTCGCCCACGGCTACGCGGTACGCCGACTCGACGCTCGCCCGGATGGCCGCGGCCACGCCGGAGACCGGCGGCCGGGGCGGACGTGGCGGGTTCGGGCGGGGCGGCCCGCCGCCGGAACGTTCGGCCGTGTGCCAGGCGCAGTTCACGCGCGACTCCATCGCGGCGGCGAGCGGCGGCCGGGGCGGGCGCGGCGGCCGCGGCGGGTTTGGCGGCCGCGGCGGCTTCAGCGCCACGGACCAGACCGTGCTCCAGTGGCTCGCCACGCAGGGCGTGGGCGCCGTGCTCCTCGGCGACTCACGCCACGTGGGCGGCGACATCGGCACCGACAACGGCTCGTCGCGCGCCGCCGACGCGCCGCAGGTGCCGGCCGTGCACGTCGCGCAGGAATCGTACGGCCGCATCGCCCGGATGGTGGCGAAGAACGTCCCCGTGACGATCTCGCTCAACATGCAGAACACGTTCTATCCGGCCAACAAGACGTCGTTCAACGTGCTCGGCGAGATCCCGGGCACCGATGCCGCGCTCAAGGACGAGGTCGTGATGATCGGCGCGCACTTCGATTCGTGGCACTCTGGCACCGGCGCCACGGACAACGGAGCCGGGTCGGGCGTGATGATGGAGGCGATGCGCATCCTCAGGGCGCTCGACCTCAAGCCGCGCCGCACCATCCGCATCGCGCTGTGGACGGGCGAGGAGCAGGGGCTCCTGGGCTCGCGCGCGTACGTGGCGAAGCACTTCGGCACGAGCGACTCCACGGGCTTCCACCCGACGCCGGAGCAGGCGACGCTCGCGGCGTACTTCAACGTGGACAACGGCAGCGGCAAGATCCGGGGCGTGTACCTGCAGGGCATCGAAGCCGAGCGCCCGATCTTCGACGCGTGGATGGGGCCGTTCAAGGCGATGGGCATGAACACGCTCACCATCAGCAACACCGGCGGCACCGACCACCTCTCGTACATCTCGGCGGGCCTCCCGGGCTTCCAGTTCATCCAGGATCCGCTCGACTACGGCAACGTCACGCATCACACCAACCAGGACGTATACGAACGGCTCCAGCCCGACGACATGAAGTTCAACTCGACGGTCGTGGCGGCGTTCGCGTGGCAGGCGGCGCAGCGCGACGAGAAACTGCCGCGTCCGGCGATGCCGACCGGGGGTCGCGGCGCGATTCCATAGGGAGGCCGCGGTGGTCGAGGGAACAGCTCCGCCGGGCGACTGTCAGGTTTTGCCCTACGACCCTTAGGCGATATCCCCGTCGGCGGTGACCGGCCGAGTCGGTGACCTTGTAGGCATCCAGGCTTGCGAGGGACGATTGGATCACGCCGATGGCGGCTGGAATGCGATCACCGTCAGGGCTCCGTTCGATGTCGTTACGGAACTCCTCGATGTCACACCACTGCCGTGCCTGACGGCCGGAGTGGATGGCGTCGTGCTTCACGCCAACGCGAACGCCATGGCGCTGCTTGGCGCGTCGCGCGCCGAAACGGTGGGGGCAGGGCTCGGCCGGTTCATCACCCGTGGTGACGGCAGCGCCGACTGGTCCCGGGAGTGCGGAGCAACGGATGTCGAGCCGGTATGCCGGTTCGACGGGGCGTCCGGCCTTCGGCGCGACGGCGTACGGATCCCGGTCTCCATCGCAGCCATCCGGTGGCGCTCCGGCGCGGGGCGGTTCGTGTCTGCCTTCATCTGGGACATGCGCCACACCCTGGCGGTGGAGGCTGCCGCCCACCTGCACAGCGCCGCGCTTGAAGCCGCGGCGAACGCCATCGTCATTACGGAGCGCGACGGGAAAATTGTCTGGGCCAATCCGGCATTCGGATCGCTCTCGGGCTACACCCTCGACGAATGCGTCGGGCGGAACCCGCGCGACCTGGTGAAATCCGGCGTCCACGGCCGTGAGTTCTATGCCGAGATGTGGCGCGTGTTGCTGGCAGGCGACGTGTGGCGCGGCGAAATCGTCAACCGGAAGAAGGACGGCACGAGATACCCGGAGGACCTGACCATCACGCCCGTACGCGACGACGCCGGGGCGATCACGCACTTCATCGCGATCAAGCGCGACCTCAGCGGGGAGAAGGAGCTGCAGCAGAGATACCTGCATTCGCAGAAGATGGAGAGCGTGGGCCAGCTCGCCGCCGGCCTGGCGCACGATTTCAACAACCTGCTCACCGTCATCAACAGCACCGCGGAGTTTGCCACCAGGGCCTTGCCCGTGCCCAGTCCCATTACCGCGGACCTGGAGGAAATCCAAATGGCGGGAGAGCGCGCCGCGGCATTGACGCGGCAGCTGCTCGCCTTTGCCCGCAAACAGATCGTGCGTCCGGAGGTCTTCGCCGTCGGCGCCCGGATCGAGAGCGTCGAGCCCATGCTCCGGCGCCTCCTTGGTGAACGCATCCAGTTCGCGGTGATGGTCGCTCCGGATGCCGGCGCCGTGTTGGCGGACCCCGGCCAGGTGGATCAGGCCGTCATGAACCTCGTCGTCAACGCGCGCGACGCGATGCCGAGGGGCGGCAGCCTCAGCATCGAGGCACAGGCTGTGGACGTCGCCGACGGCGACGCGACGGCCCGCGGCGTTTCTGCCGGCCCATACGTCGCGATCGTCGTCGCCGACACGGGCGTCGGCATGCCGCCCGACGTGCGGGAGCGGCTGTTCGAGCCATTCTTCACCACCAAGGCGCCGGGGAAGGGCAGCGGACTCGGGCTGGCGACCGTGTACGGCATCATGCAGCAGAGCGGCGGTGCCGTCACGGTCGAGTCGGAGGAAGGCGTCGGGACACGGATGACCCTCTTGTTCCCCAGGGTGACTGAATCCGCCGCCCGCGCCGACGACGACCGGCCCACCGTCCAGTCCGGCAATGGCGAGCGCGTACTGGTGGTCGAGGATGACCGGGCCGTGCGTGAGCTCACGCGGCGCATACTCTCGGCTGGGGGCTATGAGGTGGTGACGGCAGCCGACGGGTACGATGCGCTCCGTACGATCGACCTGGCTCAGGAGCCGTTCGACCTGCTGTTCACCGACGTGGTGATGCCCGGCATGAGCGGTCAGGCCCTGGCGACCCGCGTGAGCAGCACCCAGCCGTTGCTGCGCATCCTGTACACTTCCGGCTACACCGACGACGAGATCCTGCGCCACGGAGTGCTGTCGCGCGACACCGATTTTGTCGCGAAACCGTACACGTCACGCGGCTTGCTCGATGCCGTTCGGCAGACGCTCGACCGCCGCACCGCCGGCAGCGTCGTGACGGCCGCGTCACCGGCTGTGGCGACCGCGGCGGCCCGCGATTCCGCCTAGGGGCTGCGCAGCGCCTCGGCGATCGCCGCCTCTGCAAGCGGGGCCATGAGCCGGTAGCCCGCCTCGTTGGGGTGCACGCCGTCGGTGGAGATGCCCTCCCGCATCCCGCCGCGCGCGTCCGCCATCGCCGAGTGATAATCGAGATACACGTGGCCGTGCGACGCGGCGTACTGCCTCATCCACCCATTGAGGGCGATGATCTTCGGCGCCGGCTCGAGCCCGCGTTTCCACGGGTAGTCCCACGCTGGGAGCACGCTGGCCAGCACCACCCGGATCCCGTTCGCCCTGGCCAGCTCGCACATCGAGGCGATGTTGTCCTCAATCATCTCCAGCGTGCTCGGGCCCGTGTTCCCCGCGATGTCGTTCGTTCCCGCGAGGATCACGACGGCGGCCGGCGCGAGCGCGATGACGTCCTGGCGGAAGCGCACGAGCATCTGGGGCGTGGTCTGCCCGCTGATGCCGCGCCCCACGTAGGGCTTGCCGGGGAACATCTCCGGAAACCACTTCGCCCACGCGTCCGTGATGGAGTTGCCGTAGAACACCACGCGGCGCTCGCCGGGCTCGGGCGCGCCGAGCGCGGCATTGGCGTCGCGATAGCGGGCGAGCGACGCCCAGTCGCCGGCCGGCTGGGCGCGGGCGGCCGGCGGTGCACCAGGCACCAGCAGCGCACCCAGCAGGAACAGCACGATCTTCACGCGCAACCCGTCTCGGAGATCCGCGGTCGTGGGGTGGGGAGGCTGCGAATCTAGGATTGCACGCCGCTTGCGGCCAGCAACCCGCCGTCCGCGGGCGTGCAGGCCGGCGGCTACGACTCGAGGCTGTATATCTCCCGGCGACCCTTGAGGATCAGCTCGTGATATGCCCCCATGGCGTCGCGCGCCATGGGGGTGGCCATCACGCGCTGTTCCATCGCGCGGAAGGCGTCGATGCTCTCGGCCTCCTGTTCGGCCACCAGCGTCCAGAAGCGTTCACCGGCGACGTCCGTCATGAGCCGGAAGGGGCGTTCCCCGAGATCCGTGAGCACGGACGAGAGGGCCTTGAACCGCTTGAGGAGCGGGCCGACCTGGCCGGGGCGGCAGTAGATCACTTCGCGCACGACGAGCATTGGGTTGCCTCCATCGGGCTGTCGTCGCAACATGTCCGTGGGGTTGTCGGCGCTGCACCGAACGCGCGCATGCACGCAGCGGACCGTCCGTGCACGATGCACGGACGGTCC
>JAYEKC010000306.1:0-2859 GCA_034716715.1 Gemmatimonadota bacterium
TGGCCGACCTCATCGCCGACGTGAAGGACGGCGTGATGATCGACGGGCGGGGGAGTTATTCGATCGACCAGCAGCGGTACAACGGCCAGTTCGGCGGCCACATCTTCTGGGAGATCAAGAACGGGAAGATCACGCGGCAGTGCACGGACGTGACGTACAACGCCATCACGACCGACTTCTGGGCCAACCTCGATGCGGTGACGGGTCCGGACGAGTACCAGAAGCACGGCACCGGCGGCGACGCCAAGGGGCAGCCCACGCAGACGAACTCCATCTCGCACGGGAGTCCGTACACGCTCATCCGGAAGATCATGGTGGGGGCGGCATTCGATTGAGCGCACCGATGCAGGGAACCGTCCGCGCCGCGTTCCTGGCGACCGCGCTGATCGCGTTCGCGCCGCACGCCGCGCGCGCCCAGGATCCCATGGCCGGCATGCACAACATGCCCGGCCACATCATGATCCCGAAGGGCGCCACGTACACCGTGGCCGACGTCGAGTTCATGCAGGGTATGATCGCCCACCACGCGCAGGCCATCTACATGAGCAAGATGGCCGAGGCCCACGGCGCGAACCCCAAGCTGCTGAAGTTCACGCAGAAGGTGGACCAGGGGCAGACGGCCGAGATCGGCCTCATGCAGGAATGGCTGCGCTGGAACGGGCAGTTCGCCCCCGACACGTCGTCCTGGCGCACGCACATGATGCCGGGCATGCTCACGGCCGACCAGCTGAAGACCCTCGAGGCGTCGCGCGGCACGGCGTTCGACCGCAACTTCCTCGAGATGATGGTCCAGCACCACGAGGGCGCCCTGAAGATGGTCGAGGATCTCTTCGCCACGCCCCGGGCCGGCCAGGACGTTGACGTGAGCGTCTTCGCCAACGACGTGGTCACCGTCCAGACGGCCGAGATCGGCCTGATGCGGCGGATGCTGTCCGAGTTGCCCGGCGCATAGCCGGCGTGTTTCCCGCTCTTCACCGGAGTTCTCCCCACATGCGCATCGCCCACCGGCTGCTCGCGTTCGTCGCGGCCGCGCTCCTCCCGACGCTGGCCTCGGCGCAGACGTACCCGAGCACGACCGACCCCCGCAGCAACCTCAAGCCGGGCCGCCTCGACGCCGGCACGGCCGAGAAGAACATGCGGCTCGTGTCGTTCTCGCCGAAGCCGGCCGAGTTCGACACGGCGCGGGGCCTCACGTTCATCAACTCCGACATCGCCTTCAAGGACCACTACGTCTACCAGGGCAACTTCGCCGGCTTCACGATCTGGGACGTGAGCAACCCGACGACGCCGAAGGTCGTGTCCGTGGTGCAGTGCATCACGTCGCAGGGCGACCCGTCCATCATCGGCAACCTGCTCTTCGTCTCGGCCGAAGGCGGCGGCAATCGCAACGACTGCGCCAAGGGCGGCGTGCAGGACCCCAGGGACCACATGGCCGGCGTGCGCATCTACGACGTGTCGAACCCGGCCACGCCGCGGCTCGTGAAGAACGTCCAGACGTGCAAGGGCTCGCACACGCACACCGTGGTGCCGGACCCGAAGAACAAGGACATCGTCTACCTCTACGTGTCGGGCAACCAGGGCGCGCGGCCCGATGCCGAGCTTGCGGGCTGCAACAACGGGACCGATCCGGCCGACGAGCACAACTCGCTCTACCGCCTCGATGTCATCAAGGTGCCGCTCAAGCACCCGGAGCAGGCCGAGGTGGTGACGGGCGCGCGGATCTTCACGGGCCTCGACGCCGCGCCGCGCGCCGAGGGGCGCGCGGGACGCGGCGGCGGGCGTGGCGGGCGTGGCGGCGAGCCCGGTGCGGCGCCCTCGGCTCCCACCGGACCGCGCAACTGCCATGACGTGACCGCATATCCTGCGCTGGGCCTGCTTGCAGGCGCCTGCGCGAGCTACGGCCTGCTGGTGGACATCTCCAATCCCGAGAAGCCCGTGCGCCTCGACGCGGCGGCCGACACGAACTTCTCGCTCTGGCACACGGCCGTGTTCAGCAACGACGGCAGGAAGGTGGTGTTCACCGACGAGTGGGGCGGTGGCACGGGCCCGATGTGCCAGGCCAACTCCATGATGGAGATGGGCGGCAACGCCATCCTCACCATCGACGCCAACCGGAAGTTCAGGCAGCACGCCTATTTCAAGCTCCCGGCGGCGCAGTCGGCGCAGGAGAACTGCGTGTCGCACAACGGCGGCCTCGTCCCCGTGCCTGGGCGCGACATCATGGTGCAGGGGTGGTACCAGGGCGGCGTGGACGTGATCGACTTCAGCGACCCGGACCATCCGGAGGAACTCGCGTACTTCGACCGCGGCTCGATCGACCCGCCGCCGGGCGCCGACGTGCCCGTCGGCTCGGCGGCCGGCCAGGTGTCCCGCAGCCGCGGCACGATCGGCGGCTCGTGGGGCGCGTACTGGTGGAACGGGTACATCTACTCGTCCGAGCTCGACCGCGGGTTCGACATCATGGAACTGCAGCCGAGCGACAAGCTCTCGGCCAACGAGATCGCGGCCGCCAAGCTCGTCCGGCTCTCCGAGTACAACCCGCAGAGCCAGCCGCGCTACGAGTGGCCGGCGGCGTTCCCGGTGGTGCGCTCGTACCTCGACCAGCTCGTCCGCAACCAAGGGCTCGCGGCAGACCGCACGACGGCGATCGCCAAGGCCCTCGACGCCGCCGAGAAGCAGTCGGGCACGGCGCGGCGCAACGCCCTCACGGCGCTCGGCAAGCTCGTTGCCGGCGACGTGAAGGGCGCGAAGGATTCGGCGCGCGTGCAGGCGCTGGCGAACGAGATCAGCCGGCTCGCGGCGGCGACGAAGAAGCGTGGGGCCGGGGGGCGCACCCCGCAGCCCCCCGCCCCACCAGGG
>JAYEKC010000307.1:0-2856 GCA_034716715.1 Gemmatimonadota bacterium
GTCGCGTCGGCGAACGCGGCGTGGTCGGCCTTCACGGCCGCGGGCTTCGTCCGCGCGAGGTAGTCCGACACCGTCTGCGGCACCACGAAGTACCCGTCCACCAGCCCCTGGAGCAGCGCGTTGGCGCCGAGGCGGTTGGCGCCGTGGTCGGAGAAGTTGGCCTCGCCGAGCACGAAGAGGCCCGGCACGTTGCTCATCAGGTGGTAGTCCACCCAGAGCCCGCCCATCGTGAAGTGCGCCGCGGGGTAGATGCGCATCGGCACGTGGGTGGGGTCGTCGCCGGTGATCTTCTCGTACATCTCGAACAGGTTGCCGTAGCGCTCGCGGATGACGTCCTCGCCGAGCCGCCGGATGGAATCGGCGAGGTCGAGGTACACGCCCTGCCGGCCCGGGCCCACGCCGTAGCCGTCGTCGCACACGCGCTTGGCCGCGCGCGACGCGAGGTCGCGCGGCGAGAGGTTGCCGAACGACGGGTACAGCCGCTCGAGGTAGTAGTCGCGCTCCGATTCGGGGATGTCGCCCGGGGCGCGGGGGTCGTCCTTCCGCTTGGGCACCCACACGCGGCCGTCGTTGCGCAGCGACTCCGACATCAGCGTGAGCTTCGACTGGTGCTCGCCCGCCGCCGGGATGCAGGTGGGGTGGAACTGCACGTAGCACGGGTTGGCGAAGTACGCGCCGCGCTTGTACGCGCGGTACGTCGCAGTGACGTTGCCGCCGCGCCCGTTGGTGGAGAGGTAGTACACGTTGGCGTAGCCGCCGGTGGCGAGCACCACCGCGTCGCCCGCCCACGCCTGCAGCTCGCCCGTCTCCAGATGCCGCGTGATGAGGCCGCAGGCGCGGCCGTCCACCACCACGAGGTCCTGCATCTCGATGCGCGTGTGCATCCGCACGCCGCCCGCGCCCACCTGGCGCGAGAGCGCGCCGTAGCACCCGAGCAGGAGCTGCTGGCCGGTCTGTCCGCGGGCGTAGAACGTGCGCGACACCTGCACGCCGCCGAACGAGCGGCCGTCGAGCTGGCCGCCGTACTCGCGCGCGAACGGCACGCCCTGCGCCACGCACTGGTCGATCACGTTCCCGCTCACCTCGGCCAGGCGGTACACGTTCGCCTCGCGCGAGCGGAAGTCGCCGCCCTTGATGGTGTCGTAGAAGAAGCGGTGGACGCTGTCGCCGTCGGCGCGGTAGTTCTTGGCCGCGTTGATGCCGCCCTGTGCCGCCACGCTGTGGGCGCGCCGCGGGCTGTCCTGGATGCAGAAGCAGTCCACGTGGTAACCGAGCTCGGCGAGCGTGGCCGCGGCCGACGCGCCGGCGAGCCCCGAGCCCACCACCAGCACGCGGTATTTCCGCTTGTTGTTGGGGCTCACCAGCTTCATCTCGTACCGGCACCGCTCCCACTTCCGGTCGAGCGGACCCTCGGGGATGCGCGGGTCGAGGGTCATCTCACATCCCTCCCGCGAGCGGGACCTTCCCCGCGAGGATCAGCAGCGGGATGGACCAGTTGCCGAGCACCAGGATCCCGATCACCACTGCGGCGGTGGCTTTCACGATCTTGTTGTAGCTCTCGTGGTGCACGCCCGCCGTCTGGAACGCGCTCGTGATGCCGTGCGCGAGGTGGAGGCCGAGGAGGCCGATGGCCACCACGTAGCTCCACGCGATCCACGCGTTGTGGAAGCTGCGCACCACCGACGCGTACACATCGAGCCGGCCGGTCGGGTCGAGGAGCCGGGTGTTCGCGGAATCGATGACCCCGAACGTGAAGTGCAGCAGGTGGTAGACGACGAAGGCGAGCACCACGAGCCCCGAGAGCAGCATGTAGCGCGACGCGAAGCTCGACTTGGTGGGCCGGTACTCCTCGTAGCGCACGGGCCGCGCGCGGCGGTTCTCGATGGCCAGCGTGACGGTGGTGTACACGTGCGTCACGAACACCACGAGCAGGCCCACGCGCGCCACCCAGAGCAGCGGGTGGCCCTGCAGCCACGCGGCGTAGGAGTTCAGGGCGTCCTGGCCCTGGAAGACCTTGAGGTTGCCGAAGAGGTGCCCGAAGAGGAACACCAGCAGCGCGGCCCCGGTGGCGGCGGCGACGAGCTTGCGGCCGATCGAGGCGCCGAACAGTCGTACGAGCCGGTGGACGCGGGGTGCCTCGGAGCCGGCGGCTGCGGCGGTAGTAGCCATTGTATCAGTGAATATTGCCTCGGGGTACGGGGCCGGCGGTGTGGGGGATTCCCCTACACCTCCTTGTCCAGCTTCGGGGCTGCATCTTCCTCCGCACACACCTGCCAATCGCCACCGGGATGCCGCTCACGCACCGCATCGCCACGCGCGCCGACATCCCCGCCCTCAGTGCCGTGATGGACGCCGCGATCGCCGAGCTCCAGAAGCCGTTCCTCGACGCACGCCAGATCGCGGCGAGTCGCACGTTCATGGGACTCGACACCCAGCTCATCGACGACGGCACGTACTTCATCGTGGAGGCCGACGGCGCGCCGGCCGGATGCGGCGGGTGGAGCCGGCGGGCGACGCTCTACGGCGGCGATTCCACGCCGGGCCGCGACGCCGCGCTGCTCGACCCCGCCACCGACCCGGCACGCGTGCGCGCGATGTACACGCACCCCGCCCACGTGCGAAAGGGCGTGGGTCGGCTGATCCTCTCGCTCTGCGAGGCGGCGGCGCGCGCCGAGGGATTCACCGCGGTGGAACTGATGGCGACGATGGCCGGCGTGCCCCTCTACCGGGCGTGCGGCTACGAGGCCGTCGAGGACGTGATCGACGCGCGCGGCGGGGTGCCGGTGCCGATGCTCCGGATGCGCAAGCCGCTCTGACGATCACGGCGCCGGCGCGTCGGGTGCGGCCCGCACCCGA
>JAYEKC010000308.1:0-2854 GCA_034716715.1 Gemmatimonadota bacterium
CGGCCGCCCTCGCCGGCGCCGCCCGCGCGCGAGCCCAGGACGTTCCCGCGCCCGCGGAGCAACCGGCCGCCACCGCGCGCTGGGCGGTTGGCGAGTTCCTCGAATACACCCTCAAGTACGGCGCCCTCTCCGTCGGCTCGGGCCGCATGCAGGTGCTCGGCCGCGACACGATCCGGGGGCGCGACACCTGGAAGCTGCAGTTCGACTTCTCCGGCGGCACGCTCTTCTTCCGCGTGAACGATGCGTTCGTGAGCTGGCTCGACGTGCAGACGCACAACTCGCTACGCTTCGAGCAGCGCATCTCGGAACCCGGGTACAAGCGCAATCGCCTGTACCAGATGTTCCCCGACCGGGCCGTCTTCACGCTCGACGGCGGCCCGGAAAAGCCGTCGGTGGCCGACCCGCTCGACGACGCGACGTTCTTCTACTTCGTCCGGACCATTCCGCTCGAAGTCGGCAAGTCGTACGATTTCTACCGGTACTTCGACCCCAAGGCCAATCCCGTCACCATCCGCGTGCTCCGGCGCGACACCGTCGAGGTTCCCGCCGGACGTTTCCCCGCCATCGTCATCCAGCCAATGATCAAGACGAACGGCATTTTCTCCGAGGGCGGGCAGGCCGAACTCTGGCTCTCGGACGACACTCGGCGGATGCTGCTCCAGATGAAGTCGAAGCTCTCGTTCGGCTCGCTCAACCTCTACCTGCGCAAGTACGTCCTGCCGCCCCTCGTGGCCGGCGACTCGACCCGCACCTTCCCTCCGTGACCGACGCTCCCCGCGAGGCCGACCTCGGCAAGGTCCGCACCGTCCCGATCGGCGGGCGCGCGAGCAAGGTGCGCGCCGAGGACTTTGCCGCGCCCCCCGGCGCGGACCGGAGTTTCGCCGCCTTCCTCGCGTCGCTGCCCGACATCCTCGTCGCGCGCGATTTCCTGAAGGTCGTGGACGCCGTCGCGGGCGCGGCCCGCGCCGGCAAGGGCGTCGTCGTGATGCTCGGCGGCCACGTCGTGAAGACCGGCCTGTCGCGGCTGCTCATCGACCTGATGGAGCGCCGCGTGATCACGCACGTCGCGATGAACGGCTCGGCGGCGATCCACGACTACGAGGTGGCGCGCTTCGGCTCGACGTCGGAGGACGTCGCGGCAGGCCTGCGCGACGGCACGTTCGGCATGGCCGAGGAAACCGGCCGCGGCATGAATGAGGCGTTCACGCGGGGCCGGGCCGAAGGCTGGGGCATGGGTGAGGCCGTCGCCCGGGCGCTCGTCGGCGGCGCGGCCCTCGCGCATCCCGAGCTTTCCGTGTTGCTCGCGGCCCACCGGCTCGGCGTCCCCGCCACCGTGCACGCCGCGCTCGGCGCGGAGATCATCCACCAGCATCCCGCCGCCGACGGCGCGGCGATCGGCGAGACGAGCCACCGCGACTTCCGGCGCCTGGCCGCGAGCCTCGCCCGCCTCGACGACGGCGGCGTGGCGCTCAACGTGGGAAGCGCGGTGATCATGCCCGAGGTGTTCCTCAAGGCGCTCACCGTGGCGCGCAACCTCGGCGGCGGCAAGCCGAAGGGGTTCGTCACGTGCGACCTCGACATGCAGCGCCACTACCGTCCGCGGGTGAACGTCGTCCAGCGCCCCACCATGGAAGGCGGCGTCGGGTACGAGATCACCGGGCACCACGAGCTGATGGTGCCGCTCCTGGCGTGGGCCGTCGCCGACCGACTCGGCCGCTGACCCTGGCGCGGCCCCCCGGCCGCGCACCATCCGTGGCGCCGAAGCGCGGCCCAAGCGCGCGCGGGGCCGCCCATCCGGGCGACCCCGCGGAACCACGACCTGAACGTCGTTAGCAGCCGGCGCCCACCACGCCGACGCGAGTGCCGATCAGCTGGCCGACGGCCCGTTGAAGGCGTCGGTCATCCGGCGCGCCGTAGAGGGGCTGACGATGCGGATGATGAAGTACACCACCGCGCCCACGAGCAGGATCTTCAGGGCGAGCCAGAGCAGCCAGATCATCAGGCCGACAAACGCACCGAAGAGCCCGAAGGCGAACTTCAGCAGGAACACGCCCACCATCGCCATCAGGCCGACCTTGAACAGCGTGCGGAGCATAGTGACGTCCTCGTCGGGTTCTGGTTCCATTACGGCGGACGCCCGGCAACTGTTTCAGGCCACGGCAGCCGGAGGCCGGCCAGGATCGGCGGGGCGGACGGCGCCGTTCTCGGACCCCGCCGGCGTGTCGTTTCGCCTTGGTGCGTGGCAACCCCGAACAGGCTGCCATGCTGGGGTATCATCGGCCGAAATTGAGGTCGTAAGGGTCGCATTTTCATAGTAACCTGTCAAATGCATTATACTGGTTACGATACGTAGCGTACGCGTTTTCCTGGTCCTAACTTCGACGCTCTGTCCGAGAGCGTACCACCGACGTCCCGGAGCTGCCGTTCCCCATGACGGACACCCTGTACCAGATACTGGGCCGACACCGGCAGGACCCCCTGCCGGAGCGCAAGCCGGGGTGGCTGAAGGTCAAGGCGCCCGGCGGCGCCAACTACCTCCGCCTCAAGTCCATGATGCGGGAGAAGGGCCTCCATACCGTGTGCGAGGAGGCCCACTGCCCGAACGTCGGCGAGTGCTGGGAGCACGGCGCGGCCACGTTCATGATCCTCGGCAACGTGTGCACGCGGAACTGCGCGTACTGTGCGGTCGCGCACGGCCGTCCGCCGGTGTTCGACCCGACGGAGCCGGCAAAGGTCGCCGCGGCCGCCGCCGACATGGGGCTCCGCCACGCCGTGATCACGTCGGTGGACCGGGACGACCTCCCCGACTACGGCGCGGGCATCTTCGCCGAGGTCATCCGGCAGATCCACGCCC
>JAYEKC010000309.1:0-2845 GCA_034716715.1 Gemmatimonadota bacterium
CACCGGAGCTTGTCGGGACCCCGCCCGGATGCGATGCGGCCACGGCGCGCGTCCGTGCCGGCGGTGTCAGGCGGCCGCGAAGTCCAGTCGCGTCACGGCCGCACGGTGAACGGCGCCGACGCCGCCTTGTCGCCCCAGGCAAACTCGAACGCGCCACGCGGCCCGCCGAGCGAACGAATGGTGACCGTCAGGTCTTCCACGTGGTCGGGCGTCGGGGAGAGCGTCATCGCCACGCGGCCGAGGTCGTTCGCCGGGTTGTACGCCGTGCCCCACTGCCCCACCTGCTTGTTCACGATGAGCCACGTGCCCGAGCGCGTGTGCTGGATCCACAGCGTGTACAGCCCCGGTGCGAGCGTCATGTCGCCGAGCTGGATGGTCTTCGACGTGGCGAGGTGCGTGGCCTCGTTCGCCCCCGCGCGCCAGATCGTGTCGAACGGCACGAGCGTGCCGCCCCACACGGTGCGGCCGCGGACGGCCGGGCTGCCGTAGTTGATGGTGATGGGCCCCTGGAAGAACCCGGCGTACGCGGTCATCCGCGGCGAGAGCACGCCGGTCGGCTTCATCGTGCGGGCGACGGCCGCGATGTCCACGCTGCCGGCACGCGAGCCCATGGCCTTGTTGGTGGTGAAGGAGCCGTCGGTGTAGCGCAGGCCGCCCGGCCCGAACGCCATTCGCATGGCGTACGGCGCGCCGCGGAGCCGGAGCGTGTCGCCGGGCAGCTGCTCGAAACCGAGGAACCCGACGGCGTTGCCCCCAAGCCCGATCGCCGGCACCGAATCGCGTCGCGGCTCGGCGAGCAGGGCGTAGGGTGCGTACACGAACACCGGCAGCGACGGGAACGCGTTGCGCGCCGCCCACGACCGGACCTGCGTGCTGTCGGGCCACACGATCGTGCGCGTGGCGGAATCGGCGCCGAAGCTGAACCGATACTCGGTCGGCCCGCTCGCGACGGGCGTGCCATCGGGCTGCATCCGCTTCACCGTGGCGGCCGTCACCCGGCCGCCCGAGAGCGTGAGGTCGTAGGTCGCGCGGATGACGGCGGCGCCGCTCCGGGTGACCATCTCGCCGGAGAACCTGGCCGCCGCGCGCGACCAGCGCTCCACGGCGACGGTGTCGCCGCCCAGGCGGTACACGATGACGCCGTCCTGGGCAAAGGCGGCGGTGGACGCGAGGCCGGCGGCGAGCGTTCCCGCGGCGAGGAGGCGAATGGCACGGTCCATGGGGATGCGCAGGTGGTCGAGGGTGGAAGGGACGTTCGGGGGGCGGCCCGGTCACGTCAATGGGTGCGCGGGGCAACCGCGCAACGTACTCCCGCGGAGGGTTCCAGGTTCCTCGCGTGGGGTTCCGGGTCCTCGCGTGGGGTTCCGGGGCCGGTCGCGAACGTCCTCCTGCCTGAGTGGGGTGCTGGGTTCCTTGTGTGTCCTCCAGTCACACGCTTCCGGGGTCGCTCCAATGGCAGGACAAGGACCTCCTCGAGATCATCCCGCAACGCCCCGGCGCGTACTCGGGCGGTCGGCGCGGCGGCAGAGCCCGCGGCGCAAGCGGCAAGCCGACGGCGCCGCTCCGCCGGTCAGTCTCCGAGGTTTGCCACCATCACCCGGTCAGTCTGCCGGTCCGAGCCCACGAAAAAGTGCCACGACCCCAAGTCGCGGAATCCGCACCTCGCGTAGAACGCGATGGCGCGCGGATTCCGTTCCCACACGCCGAGCCAGAACGTCGAGCCGCCGAGTTCGGCAGCGGCCGCCCGCGCGGCGTCCATGAGGTGCCCGGCCACGCCGCGGCCGTGCCACGGACGGTCCACGTAGAACCGTTGCAGCTCGACGGGCGCGGGCCCCTTCACGCACGGCGGCGCCTTGCCGCGGCGCACCTGCGCGTACCCCGCGAGCGCCCCCCCGATTTCGGCGAGCAGTGTCACGGCACCCGGGTCGGCGATCTCGCGCGCCTGGACCTCCGGGCCGTACGACGCGGCGAGGTGCGCGGCGAGGTCGTCGGGCCGGTTGTCGGCGCCGAACGCGTCGGCAAACGTCCGCGCGGCGAACGACGCCAGGGCGCCCGCATCGGCGGCCGTGGCGCGGCGGATGGCCGGCGGTTGCAACGTCTCGGTCACACGCGCAATTGAGGCACTCGCGCGGCCCGTGGCAACTTGCGCACCCTGCCATCTTTCACGGCGGACATCGTTGGAGGAACTCCATGAAGGTGGGCATCCTTGGCTCGGGAACGGTCGCGAAGACCCTCGGCGCCGGATTCGTGAAGCACGGCCACCAAGTGGTGGCGGGCACGCGCGACCCCCGCAAACTCGCCGAGTGGGCGGCGGCGACCGGCGCGAAGGCCGGCTCGTTCGCCGACGCCGCGAAGTTCGGCGAGCTGGTGGTGCTCGCCGTCAAGGGCACCGCGGCCGAGGACGTGCTGCGGCTCGCGGGCGCCGACGCGCTCGCCGGCAAGGTCGTGATGGACGCGACGAATCCCATCGCCGCCAGCCCGCCGGTACACGGCGTGCTCCGGTTCTTCACGACGCTCGACGAGTCGCTGATGGAGCGGTTGCAGCGCGCCTTTCCGGCGGCGCGGTTCGTGAAGGCGTTCAATTCGGTGGGCAACGCGCGGATGGTGAACCCGACGTTCGCGGGCGGGCGGCCCACGATGTTCATCTGCGGCAACGACGACGCGGCGCGCGCCGTGGTGGCCGGGGTGTGCGACCAGTTCGGCTGGGACGTGGCGGACTATGGCAAGGCCGAAGCCGCGCGCGCGATCGAGCCGCTGTGCATTCTCTGGTGCATTCCCGGATTCCTGCGCAACGAGTGGACCCACGCGTTCCACGTGATGCATCGGTAGTGTGACCGCGCTGCTG
>JAYEKC010000310.1:0-2835 GCA_034716715.1 Gemmatimonadota bacterium
CGCGTGTGCCAGCGGAACGTCACCGCGCCGCACTGCCAGTTCCCGCTCTACTGGGCGCCGCCGTCCGACGCGCTGTCGAACCGGCCGGGCGTGCATCGCTGGAGCTGGGACCTCCGCTACGACCCGCTCGTGCCGGGGAGCGGCGAGTCGGCCACGGGCGCGGTACCCGGCCGCACCTACCGCACCATCAACGCGCCGTGGGCCGTGCCCGGCATCTACACCGTGCGCCTCACCGCGAACGGCAAGTCGTACACGCAGCCCATCACCGTGCGGCTCGACCCGCGCGTGAAGATCTCCGCCACGGCGCTCGCGCAGCTCAATGCGCTCACGAAGGAAATGCGCGACGGCGCCGTGGCCACGCGCGCGGCGTACGACAAGGCGCGCGCGCTGAGCGGCGTCCTCACGAACGCCGGCGGCGCCGACGCCGCGGCGTTCAAGGCACAGGTGGACTCCATCGCGCCCGCGTCGGCGGGCGGTGGCGGCGGCCGCGGCGGGTTCGGCGGCCGCGGCGGCGCCCCCCAGGGGCCCGCCAACCTCGAGTCCGCGGCCAACCAGATGATCGCGGCCGCGATGCAGATGGCCGAAGCCGAGGCGGCGCCCACGGCGAACAACGTGGCCGCGTGCACCCGCGCGCGGGAGGCGTCGCGCAGCGCAATGGCCAGGTGGACGCAGCTCTCCACGGCCGGCCTCACCCAACTCAACGCAAGACGAAAGGCCGCAGGGCTCGCGCCCGTGACCCTGCCGTAGCGCCGACAACCATCTTCCCACCATGGCCATCGCCGCCCCCCGCCCGCTCTCCCGGACGTCGTTCCTCGCCTCGATCGTGCTCGCGGGCATCGCCATCGCGAGCGTGTTCGTCTTTCCCGAGCGCGACGAAGGCCTCGGCGTCCTCATCTGGATCACGGCGCTCATCCCGGCGTTCCTGCTTGCGTATTTTCGCGGGCTGGTTCGCGCCGCCATCCTGATCGCGGGGAGCATGGCGACCATCGCCATGATCCAGGCGATGGCCGTGGCCGGCGAGTCCAGCGATACCCTGCCGCCGGCGCGTCCCGCGATCTACGGGGCCGTGCTGCTGGGCATGATCGTGCTCGTCGAGATGCTGCACCGCGAACGTCGCGCCGCCGGGCAGGTGGCGCTCGTGGACAAGATCACGGGGTTGCCGAGCCGCGAGTACTTCGACCTCGCCATCCAGCAGGAGTTCGCCGCGGCGGAGCGCGGCCGCGGGATGGCCGTGGTGATGTTCGACGTGGACAACCTCGGCACCGTCAACTCGCGGTTCGGCCGGCCCGCCGGCGACGTGGCCGTGAACACGCTGGCCAAGGTCGTCGCCGCGAACACGCGCAAGGAGAACCTGTCGGCGCACTTCGGCAACGGCCGGTTCGTGTCCGTGCTCCGCGAAGGCGACGCCAAGGGCGCCGCCATTTTCGCCCAACGCGTGCTGGACCAGCTGCGCGAGTCGGCGTTCCCGTGGGGCGGCAAGGTGACGGCCAGCGCCGGCATCGCCGAGTACGAGTCGGGAATGGGCACCCACGAACTCCTGGTGGGCGCCGCCGACCGGGCGGTGGGCCGGGCCAAGTCCGGCGGCCGCGACATGGTCGCGTTCGCGCCAGACAAGGCCGAGCGCGAGGACATGGCGCGGCACGCGGCCGAGGCGGCCCGCGGCGGTGCGGTGGCGGAGTCCGCGCGCCGGCTCGTCTACCTCCTGGACGACGACGCGTCGGTACGGAGCGCCCTGCGCGGCATGCTCGTGCGCGCCGGGTACGACGTATGGGACTCCGGCGATCCGCCCGCAGCCATCGCCCGCTACCGCGATGCCGGCCCGGGTGAGCGGCCTGCCGCCGTCATCGCCGACGTCATCATGCCGGCGATGACCGGCACCCGCATGATGGCCGAGATCGCCGAGGCCAACCCGGACGTGCGCGTGGTGTACATCTCGGGGTACGCGCAGAGCGAGATCACCTGGCGCGACGCGCCCGGCGGCTCGGTGGCGATGCTCGCAAAGCCGTTCACGTCGGAGCAGATGATGGACGCGCTGGCCCAGGTCACGGCGCCGCCGCCGTAGCGCACGCGATCAACCCGGCGCCGCCCGCGTGGCGCGCGCGATCATCTCCGTACCGCGCCGCGCCACCATCGCCACCGCCGCGTGCGGATGCCCGCGGGGAACGGCCGGCATCACGCTCGCGTCGCACGCCCAGAGCCCGTCCACGCCGCGCACCCGGAGCGTGGGGTCGCACACCGCGCCGGTGCCACCCATGCGGCACGTCCCCGCGGGGTGGTAGATGGTCTGGAGGCGCGAGCCGAGCGCCGCGAGGAAATCCGCGTCGCGTGTCGCGACTGCGCCCGGCTCCATTTCCTCGACACACTCGGCGGCCAGCGGTTCGGTGGCGCACACGAGGCGCGCCAGGCGGATGCCGGCGTACATCACGCGCGCGTCCACGCCGCCCGGGTCACCGAGCATCGCGAAGTCGATGGCCGGGGCGTCGAGCGGATCGGCGCTGCGCAGCGACACGGTGCCGCGCGACCGCGGGGCGAGGCCGATTACGGCGATGGTGAACGCGTGCACCTGTGGCTTCTCCAGCCCTTCGTTGCGCCATTCCACCGGCGCGAACAGCAGCTCCACGTCGGGCGCGGCGTCGCCCGTCACGCCGCTCCGCGCGAACGCCAGCGCCTCGGCCACGTTCGAGGCGAGCGGCCCGCGCCGGAACAGGAGGTAGCGGAGCAACGAGGCGATGGACTGCGCGCGCTTGTATGTGTCGGCCGAGCGCGTGCGCACGAGCACGCCTGCCGTGGGATGGTCGTGGAGGTTCGCGCCCACGCCGGGGAGGTCGCGCACGA
>JAYEKC010000311.1:0-2824 GCA_034716715.1 Gemmatimonadota bacterium
CATCGAGCGGCGGGTACAGCACCCCGTGTACGGCAAGATGGTGACGCGGACGACGCACCTGAAGGCGCACGACGAGGACAACGCGGCGAAGACGGGCGACACCGTGCGGGTGATGGAGACGCGGCCGCTGTCGAAGGACAAGCGGTGGCGGGTGGTCGAGATCGTCGAGCGCGCGAAGTAGGCACACCGGAGACGTTGCGATGATTCAGCAGGAATCCATGGTCCGGGTGGCGGACAACAGCGGCGCCAAGCGCGCGCTGGTGATCCGCGTACTCGGTGGCACGCGCCGGCGCTACGCCGGGCTGGGCGACGTCGTGATCGTCGCCGTGAAGGACGCGCTCCCGAACGGGACGGTGAAGAAGGCCGAGGTCGCGCGCGCCGTGGTGGTGCGCACGGTCAAGGAGACGCGCCGGAAGGACGGGAGCTACATCCGCTTCGACGAGAACGCGGTGGTCATCATCAGCGAGAACGGCGAGCCGCGGGCGACGCGCATCTTCGGGCCGGTGGCCCGCGAGCTGCGCGAGAAGAAGTACATGAAGATCGTCTCGCTGGCGCCGGAGGTCATCTAGCATGCGCATCCTGACGTTCCGCAAGACCGCGGGCGTACGCTCCCGCGTGCGCCACATCAAGAACGCCGAGCGCGAGCCGGTGCACGTGGTGAAGGGCGACCGCGTGCGCGTGGTGCGCGGCGACGACAAGGGGAAGGAAGGCAAGGTGCTGCGGGTGTTCCCGAAGACGGGGCGCGTGACGATCGAGGGCGTGAACATCGTCAAGCGGCACCGGATGGCGCGCCGCGCCGAGGAGCAGTCGCAGATCATGGAGATGCCGGCGCCGGTGCACGCGTCGAACGTGATGCTGCTCGACCCGAAGTCGGGCGAGCCGACGCGCACGCGCGTGCGGGTGGACGCCGACGGCACGAAGGAACGGCTGAGCGCGAAGTCGGGTGACGCGATCCCGCGTCCCGCGGCGAAGTAGCGCGGCCGGCCCCAGCACAGGACACTGACGATGGCAGACGCGAAGCAGGACCAGAAGGCCGCGCCGAATCAGGAGAAGAAGGCCAAGGGCGGCAAGGAAAAGAAAGCGGCGGCGCCGCGCGAGCATGCCGGGGCGGGGCTTCCCGTTCCGCCGGCGCGGCTGCGCGTGCACTACCAGCAGGTGGTGCGGCAGGCGCTGTCGAAGCAGTTCGGCTACGGGAACCCGCACCAGATCCCCACGCTCGAGAAGATCGTGGTGAACGTCGGGCTCTCGGAGGCGATCAAGCAGCCGAAGCTGCTCGACTCCGTGGTGGACGAGCTCGGCATCATCACCGGCCAGCGGCCGGTGCGGAAGAAGGCGAAGAAGTCCATCGCCAACTTCGGCCTGCGCCAGGGCCAGGAGATCGGGGCGTCGGTGACGCTGCGCGGGGCGCGGATGTGGGAGTTCCTCGACCGGTTCATTACGGTCGCCGTGCCGCGGATCCGCGACTTCCGCGGGCTCAGCACGCGGTCGTTCGACGGACGCGGGAACTACAGTGTGGGCATCAAGGAGCAGATGATCTTCCCGGAGATCAACTACGACCAGGTGGAGCAGATCCACGGCATGGACATCACGTTTGTGACGTCGGCCGAGAAGGACGAGCAGGCGCTGGCACTGCTGCGGGAGCTGGGCATGCCCTTCCGCGGCGAGGACAAGCCGGTCGTCGTACAGCATCAGTAGACCGCACGCGTCAGACAGGGACAGAGCCCGGACCTCAGGGGACCACGATGGCCAAGAAGAGCAGCATCGAGAAGAACGAACGCCGGAAGAAGCTGGCGGCGCGGTACGCCGCCAAGCGTGCCGCGCTCAAGGAAGTCGTCCGCAAGCCGTCGTCGACGGCGGAGGAGCGGCAGGCGGCGCAGTCCGCCCTCGCCAAGCTGCCCCGCAACTCGGCGAAGGAGCGCATCCGCAGCCGGTGCTCGATGACCGGCCGGTCGCGCGGCAACATCCGCGAGTTCGGGCTGTCGCGCATCGCGTTCCGCGAGATGGCGCTGCAGGGGCTGATCCCGGGCGTGCGGAAGGCGAGCTGGTAGTGAGTAGCCAGTAGCCAGTAGACAGTAGACAGTAGACCATGACTTCCACGTTCCTACAGGTCCGGCCTTCCGGATACCATAGGAGAGAGAGACCCAACCGATGAGCATGACCGACCCAGTCGCCGACATGTTGACGCGGATCCGCAACGCCTGCGGATCGAAGCATCGCCGCGTGGACATCCCGGCATCGAAGCTGAAGCTCGAGATCGCGCGCCTGTTGAAGGAGAACAACTTCATCCAGGACTTCCGCACCGTGTCCACGGACAATGGGCGGCAGGTGCTGCGCGTGGTGCTGAAGTACGCCCACGGCGGGCAGCCCGTGATCCGCGAGCTGCGGCGTGTGTCGTCGCCGGGGCTCCGGAAGTACGTCGGGGTGTCGGAGATCCCGCACGTGCGGAACGGGCTTGGCGTGGCGATCCTGTCCACTTCGAGGGGCCTGATGACGGACCGCGAGGCGCGTCAGCACGGCACCGGCGGCGAGTTGCTCGCCGTGGTCTGGTAGGAGGCGTCATGTCGCGAATCGGAAAGCTTCCGGTGGGCATTCCCAAGGGCGTCACGGTCTCGGTGGCGGGCAGCCGCGTGTCCGTGAAGGGGCCCAAGGGTGAGCTGCACCGCACGATGCACGCCGACATCGGCGTCAAGGTGGATGGCGAGAAGGTGGTGGTGTCGCGGCCGTCGGACGAGCCGAACCACAAGTCGCTCCACGGGCTGTCGCGCACGCTCATCGCCAACATGGTGGAGGGCGTGACGAAGGGCTACAGCAAGCAGCTCGAGAT
>JAYEKC010000312.1:0-2814 GCA_034716715.1 Gemmatimonadota bacterium
CTGCGCGGAGACGAGGTCGGCGGTGGCGTCGGCCTCCTCGTCGCCGATGGCGAGGATCTGGGAATCGAGGGCGCGCACGACGCGCGCCGTGGCGTCGGCCTGTCGGTCGAGGTTGGTGCGTTCCTCAGTGAGGTCGTGGGTCCGCGTGCGCAGGTCGCGCATGCGGTCCTCGAGGTCGGCGCGCTCGCGGCGGATGCGGTCGAGTTCCTCGCGCTGCTGCCGGAGGCGCTCGGTGGAGGCGGGCGGGTTCTGGGCGCGGCCGGGCGCCGGCCACATGGCGACGACGACGAGCGCCAGGGCGCCGCGCGCCGCGATCCTCGCCCACCGCCGTGCCGTCCGCCGCGGCATGCCGTCGGGGCGGTGGGGCCGCGGCGCCATCACACGCTCTTCAGGTGCCGGCCGACGCTGAACGCGCTGCCGGCCAGCCCGATGAGCGCGCCGGCCACGATGCCGGCCAGCGACACGCGCAGGTCGAAGAAGGCCGCGGCGAACACGTAGCGACCGATGACCTCGTTCGTGGCCCACGTGAGGAACAGGGCGGCGAGCCCCCCGAGCGCTCCCTTGAGCGCGCCCTCAATGAGGAAGGGCCGCCGGATGAAGCCGTCGGTGGCGCCCACCACGCGCATGATGGCGATCTCCCGTGACCGCGCGAGGACGGCCATCCGGATGGTGGACCCGATGATGATGACGGCGACGATCGCGAACGTGAGGCCGAGCACGGTGCCCGCGAGCGTCGCCACGTTGCGGATCTGGTAGAGCTTCTCGACCCACTCCTCGCCGAAGCGGACGTCCTCGATGAAGTCGTAGGTGCGGATCCGCTGCGCCACCGCGCGCACGCTCGCCGGGTCGCGGAAGCCCGGCTTCAGCTTGATGTCGATGGACGCCGGCAGGATGGCGGCGTCGAACACGTCGCTGAACTCGCCGAGTTCCGCGCGGGCGCGCTCGAGGGCCTGCGCGGGCGTCACGAGCGCCGCGGTGGCCACCTCGGGAAACGCCTGGATGTCGCCGAGGGCCGCCGCCGCCGCCTCCACCGGGGTCCGGTCGGCGACGAACGCGCGGATCTCGACACGGTCCTCGAGGCGGCCAAGGGCGGCGCGGATGTTGAGGGCCACCAGGCCGAAGAGGCCGAACGCGAACAGCGAGAACGCGATGGTGGTGACCGACAGCGCGCTGAGCATCGGCGCGCGCCGGAACGCGTTGACGGCCTCGCGCCAGGCGAGGGTCACGCGGGTCCCGCCGCGGCCGGCTCGGCCGAATCGAACACGAGGCGCCCGTGGTTGATCTCGATGGTGCGGCAGTCGGACCGCTTCACGAGGTCGAGGTCGTGGGTGGCCATGATCACGGCCGTCCCGGCGGCGTTGATGTCGCGCAGGAGCTCGAACACGCCGCGGGTCGCCCGGTCGTCGAGGTTGCCCGTGGGCTCATCGGCGAGGAGGACCACGGGGTCGTTGGCGAGCGCCCGGGCGATGGCCACCCGCTGCTGCTCGCCGCCCGAGAGCTCGCGCGGATACGCGGTGCCCTTCGACGCGAGGCCGACCTGGGTGAGCAGCCGGCCCACGCGCGGCGGGATGGCCGCCCGCGCCGCGCCCGTGACTTCGAGGGCGAACCCGACGTTGGCCTCCACCGTGCGATCCTCGAGGAGGCGAAAGTCCTGGAACACGATCCCAAGCTTGCGCCGGAGCCGGGCGACGTCGCGGTGCCGGAGCGCCGCGGAGCTCACGTTCGCGACCTTTACCTCGCCGCTGGTGGGGTGTTCCTCGGCGAAGATCAGCTTGAGGATCGTGCTCTTGCCCGCGCCGCTCGGACCCGTGAGGAAGACGAACTCGCCCTTGGCGACGGCGAACGACACCTCGTCGAGCGCGACGCCCGTGCGCGGGTAGTCCTTGCGCACGCGGGTGAAGCGGATGACCGGCGCGGCGCCGTCGGGCGAGAAGGCCACGCTACTTGAGCGCCTGCTCGATGTCGGCGATCAGGTCGTCGGCGTCCTCGAGGCCGATGGACATCCGGATGAACCCGTCGGACACGCCGGCCCGGGCCCGCTCCTCGCTCGACATGCGGGCGTGTGAGGTGAAGCGCGGCTCGCTGACCAGCGAGTCCACGCCACCGAGGCTGGCGGCGTGGAGGAACAGCTTGAGCCGGCGGAGGAACCGCTCGGCGGCCTTGGCCCCGCCGGCGAGTTCGATCGCCATCATCCCGCCGTACCCGTCGAGCAGTGCGCGGGCGACGTCGTGGTCCTGGTGGTCGACGAGGCCGGGATAGTGGACCTTGCGGACCTCCTTGCGCGCGGCGCACCAGGTGGCGACCCGCATCGCATTGTCGTTCTGGCGGCGCACGCGCACCTCGAGCGTCTTGAGGCCCCGCTCGAGCAGCCACGCCGCGAACGGGTCGGCGGCCTGGCCCCAGAGGATCATTTTCTGCAGCACTTCCTGGATGTACGGCTCGGTGCCCGCCACCACCCCGCACATGGCGTCGTGGTGGCCGTTGAGGTACTTGGTACCCGAGTGGATGACGACGTCGGCGCCGTGTTCGAGCGGGCGGAAGTTTACGGGGCTGGCGAAGGTGGAGTCCACCACCAGGGCGATGCCGCCCTCCTTGGTCAGGTATGAGATCGGGCGGAGGTCGATGACGCGGCACGTGGGGTTGATCGGCGACTCGACGAACACGGCGCGGGTTTCCTTCCGCATCCGCTTGCGCCACACGCGCGCCTCGAACGGGTCCACGAGCGTGACGTCGATGCCGATGCGCGTGAACTCCTCGGTGAAGAGCCGCAGCGTGCCGCCGTAGATCTGCGCGCTGGCCAGGAGGTGGTCGCCG
>JAYEKC010000313.1:0-2798 GCA_034716715.1 Gemmatimonadota bacterium
GCGCAGGGACGGCGTCTCAAGGTCGTCGAACTGCCCGCTTCGCGCCGACCAGACGTAGGCGGCCACGGCGACCACCACAACGCCCAGGGCGACGGGAACGAGGACGTAGAGGATGCTCACCGCGCGCGGGGCCCGAACGATGGGGCTCGCCAGGCGAGCAGCACCACGGTCAGCGAACTCAGGGGCATCAGGATCGCCGCGACAAGCGGATCGATGCGGCCCGCTACCGCGAGCCCGGCGCCGGCGATGTTGTAGGCGATCGACACGCCGATCCCGGCGCGGATGACGGCCATCGTGCGTCGCGCGCCGCCGACGAGTTCCACCACTGGTCCGAGCCCGGCGCGGGTGGTGAACACGTCGGCCGACGCGAGGCACGCCTCTGCGCCGCCGTGTACCCCCACGCCGACGGTGGCGGCGGTCATGGCCGCGGCGTCATTGACCCCATCACCGACCATCACCACGGGACCGCGGTGGCGGGCCTGCTCCACGTGCCGGCGCTTCCCTTCGGGCGCAACGCCGCCACGGGCGTCGCCAGGCCGGATTCCGAGGGCCGCCGCCGCGCGGGCGACCGCGTCGGGCGCGTCGCCTGAAAGCAGCTCGACACGCCAGCCGGCGCGGCGCAGGGCGGCCACCGACGCGGCCGCGCCGGTCCGCATCGCGTCGTCGAAGGAGGCCACGCCGGCCGGCTGGCCGTCGACGACGACATACGCGGGAGTGCACCCGGCGGCAGGCCGTGGAAACGCTGCGGCCGCGTCGTGAAGGTGGCGCCGTGCGTAGGCCTCGGTGCCCACCGCCACGCTGCGCCCGGACACGATCCCCGCAATGCCGCTGCCGGCCTCCTCGGTGACGTCGGTCGCGGCAGCCAGCGGGCCGGCGGCCCACGCCTGCAGGAACGCCACGGCCACCGGATGGCGCGAGTGTCGTTCCAGCGCCACCACCAGCGGCCGCACCCAGGGCGCGCCGGTCCATTCAACGACCGCGAGGCGCCCTTCCGTCACGGTACCGGTCTTGTCCAGGATGATGGTCCCCGCGCGCGCGAGCGACTCCAAGGCGTCGCCCCCGCGAACGAGGATGCCGCGCGCCGCGGCCTTGCCGACCGCCGATGTGATCGCGAGCGGGGTGGCGAGGGCGAGGGCGCAGGGGCAGGTCACGATCAGCACGGCGATGGCGTTGTCCACCGCGCGCGATGGGTCGCGCACGAACCAGACGGCCGCGGTGACGGCGGCGAGGGCGAGCACGGTCGCGACGAACCAGCCGGCCATGCGGTCGGCGAGGTGCACCACGGGGGACCGGCGCTGCGCGGCGGCCTCCACGTCCGTGAGCAGGGCGCCGAGCCGGCTGGCCTCGCCCGTGCCGGTGACCCGCACGCGGATGGGCGCCGCGAGGTTGACCGTCCCGGCGAAGACTTCCGTGCCGGGGCCCGCCGGTACGGGCCGCGATTCTCCCGTGAGGAGGGAGAGGTCCACCGCCGACGCCCCCTCGACCACGAGGCCGTCGGCGGCAATGGTGTCGCCGGCCCGGACCTCGATGGTGGCCCCGGGGAGCACCGCCTCGCGGGGCACCTCGCGCACCGTGCCGCCTTCCACCACGCGGGCCGTGGACGGCGCGAGCGATGCCAGCAATTCGGCGGCGTCCACGGCCGCCCGCTGCGCGCGCTGCTGGAGGAACCGGCCCACCAGAAGGAGGAACACGAGCGTAGCGACGCCGTCGAAGTACACCGGGCCGGAGTCGCGGATCGTGTTCACGGCACCGTGGAGCCAGCCGGCAGCCAGCGCGAGCGCGATCGGCACGTCCACGTGCAGGGTGCCGCGGCGGAGCGCGGCCCCGGCGCTGCGGAAGAAGACGCGGCCGGGCCAGAGGAGCGCCGGCGTGGCGAGGGCGAGGCTCCACCAGCGGAAGTAGCGGGCGAACTCGCGCTCCATCCCGCCGAACCAGCCCGCGTAGAGGGCGAGCGCGATGAGCATCACGTTGCCGGCGATGGCGCCGGCGACGCCGATGCGGACGAGAGCGGCGCGATCCTCGGCGCGTCGCAGGTCGTCGGCGCGCCGGCCGCGCCAGGGGTGGGGCACGTACCCGAGGGAGTCGAGGAACCGGGCGACGTTGGACAGGCGCGTGGCGCGAGCGTCCCAGGCCAGCCGCACCCGCGAGCGGCCCACGTCGAGTTCGGCCGCGTGGACGCCGGGAATCGTGAGCGACGCGCGCTCGACCAGCCAGACGCACGATGCGCAGTGCACGTTCTCGAGATACAGCTCCGTTTCGGACAGCCCGTCGGCCCGCCGGCGCACGTACAGCGTGGCGAAGGCGGCGTGGTCGAACTCCTCGAAGCTCCGGCCGGTGGCCTGCACCCGGGTCGCGCGGCGCTCGCCAAAGCGGTAATAGGCCTCCAGGCCCGTGCCGTTGATCACGGCATACGCCGTCTCACAGCCGCTGCAGCAGAACTGCGGACCGTCGTCGCGCCGCAGCGCGGGCGGCGCGTCGAGTCCGCAGTGCGTGCACGCGACCTGTGGCGCAACACCGACGTCCGCGCCCGCGCCGGTGACGGGGTACGCCCGGATGTTCACGGCGCTACGCCGGTGGCGTGCGCGTGGTGCATCGGGGCCCCGCCGCGGATGCCGCGAGCTACGGTGAGCGACCCGACGGCGATCAGCGCCAACGCGGTGACGAGCGGCACCGCGCGGCGTGCTGGTCCCAGTGCGCGGTGCAGGCCGAGGGACACGATGGCGAGCGCCGGCACGGTGCCGAGCCAGAACCCCGCCATCACGGCGGCGCCCGTGAGCGGCGACGCGGTGGCCCCGGCC
>JAYEKC010000314.1:0-14294 GCA_034716715.1 Gemmatimonadota bacterium
GAGCGCACCATCGGCGTGCAGATCTTCGGCGCCGATCCCGCGGCGATGGGAGAGGCCGCGGCGTTCGTCACGGACGTGTTCCAGCCGGAGTTCATCGACATCAACTTCGGCTGCCCGGTCAAGAAGGTGGTGCGGCGCAACGGCGGCTCGGGGTGCCTCAAGGACCTTGGGCTGGTGCAGGACGTGATCCGCGCGGTGGTCGGGGCCACGTCGCTCCCGGTGACGTGCAAGATCCGCAGCGGATGGAGCGAGGAGATGCGCGACCCCGTGGCGATCGGGCTGCGGTGCCAGGACGCGGGCGTGCAGGCGATCGCCCTCCATCCGCGGACGCGGACCCAGATGTACACGGGACGCGCGCGGTGGGAGGAAATCGCCGGCCTCGTGGCGGCGCTCGATATCCCCGTCATCGGCAACGGCGACATCAAGACGGCCGACGATGCGTTCCGGATGCGGCAGGAGACGGGGTGTGCGGGCGTGATGATCGCGCGCGGCTCCTTCGGTCAGCCGTGGGTGTTCGCGCAGGCAAGGGCCCTGCTCGAGGGGCGCGAGGTGCCGCCGGCTCCGCCCGTCGCCGAGCGGTTCGCGATCGCGCTCGACCACGCCCGGATGGTGCAGGCCTACGAGGTGGACCCCGACGGGGCGGCCATCGAGTTCCGCAAGCATCTCGGCTGGTACGTCCGCGGGCTGCCGCATTCCTCCGACTTGCGTCGGCGCCTGCACCAGGTGGACAGCTTCTCGGAGGTCGAGGGGATCTTCGGCGACTATCTCGCCGCCCTCGATCGCGGCGACCTCGGCGACGCCCGCGCGAGCGCCGCCGGCCAGGATGCGGAACTCGTGGAGGCCGCCCGCGGATGACTCGGGAGCGCGTTCAGGCGCTCCTGCGCGAGGTGGCTTCGGGCGCGGTGTCGGTGGAGGACGCGCTGGTTCGCCTCGCCGCCGAGCCCATCGAGGTCCTTGCCCACAGCACGGTGGACCACCATCGGGCCGTTCGCCAGGGATACCCCGAGGTCGTGTACGGCGAGGGCAAGACGCCGGAGCAGGTCGTCGACGTGTGCGCCAGCATCGCGGCGCGCGCCGGCCGGTTCCTCGTCACGCGTTCGACGGACGATCAGCGCGCGGCGGTCGCGAGCCGGTTTCCCGAGGCGCGGCCCAATTCGCTCGCGCGCACCATCCGCCTCGGTGGGCTTCCCGCTCCGGGCGATGCGGCCGAGCGGCGCGTGCTCGTTATCACCGCGGGCACGAGCGACCTGCCGGTGGCCGAGGAGGCGGTGGAGACGCTCGCGGCCCTCTGCATCGGCTCCGACCGACTTACGGATGTGGGCGTTGCGGGCATCCACCGGCTCCTGTCGCGTGCCGAGGCATTGCTGGCGGCGAAGGCCGTCATCGTGGTGGCGGGGATGGACGGGGCGCTGCCTTCGGTCGTGGGCGGGCTCGTGCGCGGGCCGGTGATCGCCGTGCCCACGAGCGTCGGCTACGGCGCGAGTTTCGGCGGACTGGCGGCGCTGCTGACGATGCTGAACAGCTGCGCGGCGGGCGTCACCGTGTGCAACATCGACAACGGGTTTGGCGCCGCGATGTCAGCGGCACGGGCACTGGGGACGTAGACAGGGAAGGAGGTCCGGCCCCGCCGGGCCGTCCGCCGCGTCGCGGAACACGACACGGCCGTGCGGGATTGCGGCCCTGCTGGAGGAGCGAAACGACCATGGATGACTCGAGAGGCATGTCCCGGCGGGACGCCATTCGGCTTGGAGTCGGCGCAGGCATCGCACTCTCGCTCGACCGCACGGGGGCGTTCGCGGCGCCGAACGCCGCGTCCGGACTCTCGTCGGGCGCGCAGGGCGGGGCGCTCATCACGCGCGCCATTCCGTCGTCGGGTGAGCGGCTGCCGATCGTCGGGATGGGCACGGCCCGGAACTACGAGCAGCCCGCGCCGGCCGACATTCCGCCGCTCCGCGAGGTGATCCGCGAGTTTCCGGTGATGGGCGGGCGGGTGCTCGACACGGCGCCGGCCTACGGACGCGCCGAGTCCGTGGTGGGCGACCTGATGGCGGAGCTCGGGAATCGTGACAGGTACTTCATTGCGACGAAAGTGTCGCTTGGCGGGCGCGGCGGCGGCGGGGGCGGCGGCGCGCCCGCGGCCAACGCCTCCCTCGACCGGTCGCTGGAGCGGCTGCACACCGACCGCATCGACCTGATGCAGATCTGGAACATGTCGCAGCCCGACGTGCTGCTGCCGGTCATCGACGAGTGGAAGGCGGCGAAGAAGGTGCGCTACACGGGCATCACGACGAGCAGCGACCGGCAGTACGAGGGGCTCGAGGAGTTCATGAAGGCGCACAAGACCGACTTCATCCAGATCGACTTTGCCATCGACAACCGCAATGCCCAGGAGCGGATCCTCCCGCTCGCGGCCGACCGCGGGTTCGCCGTGCTGATCAACCTCCCGTACGGGCGTGGGCGTCCGTTCCAGAAGGTCCAGGGCAAGCCGCTGCCGGGCTGGGCCGGGGACATCGACTGTGTGGACTGGTCGCAGGTCTTCCTGAAGTACATCGTCGGCCACCCGGCCGTCACGTGCGTCATCCCGGGTACGGAGAAGGTCGAATACCTGAAGCTGAACCTCGGAGCCGCCGCGGGCCGCTTGCCGGACGCCGCCATGCGAAAGCGCATCGAACAGGACTTCGACGCCCTGTAGACCGGGCGTTCGCGCCGGCGGTAGGTGACAGGCGGGCCCGGAACCTTCTGGTGACGGGCCTGCTATATTGCATCAACAGCAGGGGGCGACTGGTTTCGATTGCGTAGGTGGCCCCGTGGCTGCGTGCCCAGGTCCTCGGGTTTCTGGTAAAACACCCGGGAAACTTTCAACTGCGAACAACAACTTCGCCCTGGCTGCGTAACCTGAGCTAACGCTCGTTACACCAGCAGTGCTCCACAGGAAGCCCACCCGGGGCGGCTTGAGGAGTATCGCAAATCCGGGTTAGCGCTGCGGCTCGCCGTCGGTCGTCGCGCGAAACCTTAGCCGGCTCATCCAGTCGTGGGCGGCCTGCCGGCCAGCGCCTGGAGACATCAATCGGCGGGCTACGCACGTAGGCGCTGCGGAAGATCTTATGCAAGACGGGAGTTCGATTCTCCCCGCCTCCACTCGAGAGTAGACAGTAGACAGTGGACGGTAGACAGTGGACGGAAGGGGAGGCTCGTGATGCGAGCCTCCCCTTCCGCGTTCCGGCGAGGTGGAATCAGCCCAGCCGGTGCTTCCGCTCGACGGTCGGCGGTGCGGTGGGGTAGCGGCCCGAGAAGCACGCGTCGCAGAAGCCGGCAGGGCCGTCGGGGACCGCGTGGAGCATCCCGTCGAGCGACAGATAGCCCAGCGAATCCACGCCGATCTCGCGGGCGATGTCGGGCACCGACATCTGCGCGGCGATGAGTTCCTTCCGGTCGGGCGTGTCGATGCCGTACCCGCACGGGCCCGGGATGGGTGGCGACGACACGCGCATGTGCACCTCGCGCGCGCCGGCCGCCCGGACGAGCGCCACGAGCCCGCGGGTGGTGGTGCCCCGCACGATCGAGTCGTCCACCATCACGACGCGCTTGCCCGCGATGATCTCGCGCACGGGGTTGTACTTCACCTTCACCTTCGCGTCGCGGCCGGCCTGCGTGGGCTGGATGAACGTGCGCCCGACGTAGTGATTGCGGATGAGGGCCAGCTCGAGCGGCAGGCCGGATTCGTCGGAGAAGCCCAGCGCGGCGGCGTTGGAGGAATCGGGCACGGCGAACACGAAGTCGGCGCCGGGCGCCGGGTGCTCCCTTGCCAGGCGTCGCCCGAGGGCGCGCCGCGCGCGGTCCACCGAGCCGCCGAAAACGCGGCTGTCGGGTCGCGCAAAATAGACGAACTCGAACACGCAGCGGTGGAGCGGCTGCGCGTGGCCGCGCTCGATCGTTCGCATGCCCGCCGCATCCACGGCGATGATCTCGCCGGGTGCCACGTCGCGCACGTACGTAGCGCCGACGATGTCGAGCGCGCAGGTCTCGGAGGCGAAGACCGTGGCGCCATCGAGCGTCCCCATCGCCAGCGGTCGCCAGCCGTGCGGGTCCCTCGCGGCGAGCAGCGTGTCGTTGATGAGCACGAGGAGCGAATACGCCCCCTGGATGCCCTCCAGTGCCTCGGCCAGCTGTGCCTCGGGGGCCGTCGCCCGGGCGCGCGCGAGCCGGTGGACGATCACCTCGGAGTCCATCGTGGAACTGAAGATCGATCCGTTGGCCTCGAGCTCTTCACGCAGCTCGGTGGCGTTGGTGAGGTTGCCGTTGTGCGCCAGGCCGATGTGCCCGCCGCGAAACGAGACGAGGGCGGGCTGGGCGTTCTCAATCGTGGACGAACCCGCCGTGGAGTACCGTGTGTGGCCGAGCGCCGTGCTTCCCCGGAGGCTCGCGATCTCCTCGGGCCCGAAGCTCTCGCCAAGCAGCCCCATCGCCCGGATCGCATTGGCACCCCTCCCACGGTCGCTCGCCACGATGCCGACCGACTCCTGGCCCCGGTGCTGGAGCGAATAGAGGCCAAGTTGGACGAGCTCCGCCGCCCTGGCGTGGCCGCTGACTCCGAAGATGCCACACATCAGGCCGGTACCTCGAGTTCCTGCGACGCCGCGGCTTCCATCGTCCTGCCCAGCGAGTCGTGGTAGGCGTCGGCAAAGCGCCCCAGTGGGCCGGCGAGCACGGTGCCGGCTCCGGAAATGAGCAGCCCCTTGTCCGCCGTCGTCGTGGTGCCGAGGTGGAAGGTGCTCACGCCGTGCCGGCCGGCCGCGGTGGCGATGGCATCGGGGTCCGTCGTGGCGACGACGATGCGCGCTTGCGCCTCGCCGAAAAGCACGGCACGCGGGTGGAAATGCGCCCACCGCGACACGTCGATGGTCGCCCCGACCATCCGGTCCCGGTCGGCGATGCAGCACTCGGCGATGGCCACCGCGAGGCCGCCCTCGCTGCAGTCGTGCGCCGACCGCACGACGCCCGCGCGCACGCCGTCTAGGAGCGTGTCGATGACGCCGCGCTCGCGGCGCAGGTCGCACCGGGGTGGAGCGCCGGCGACGACGCCGTGCACGCGGGCGAGGTATTCGCTGGCGCCGAGTTCGTCGGTCGGCTCACCGATCAGCACGACGCCAAGCCCGGGGGCGGGGAACGCCATGCCCAGCGCGCGCTCCACGTCGTCGAGCACGCCAACCATCCCGATGGTCGGCGTGGGGAACACGGCGCCGGCGGGATTCTCGTTGTAGAAGGAGACGTTACCACCGGTGACCGGCGTTTCGAGCGCCGCGCACGCCTCGCCCATTCCCGCGACGGCTTCGCGGAACTGCCAGAATACCTCCGGCTTCCTTGGATTGCCGAAGTTGAGGCAGTTGGTGATGGCGCGGGGTCGGGCGCCGACGCACGCGACATTCCGCGCCGCCTCGGCCACGGCGATCCGCCCACCGGTGCGCGGCTCGAGGTACACATAGCGGCTGTTGCAGTCGGTCTTGGCCGCGAGGCCGCGCGCCGACCCCCGGATGCGCAGCACCGCGGCGTCGCCGGCTCCCGGGCCCCGGACCGTGTTCGTGCGCACCGTGGAGTCGTATTGGCGATACACCCACTGCTTGGCGGCGATGGTCGGCGACGAGAGGAGGCGCTCGAGCGTCCACGCCGGATCGGATTCCTGCGTGAGTTCCGGAATGGCGTGGACGTCGCGGGCGCGGAGCGCGGCGATCGTCTCGCTCTCCCGGGCCTCGGGCGTGTACACGGGGCAGTCGGTGACGAGCTTGGTGCCGGGGAACTCGGCCACGACGCGGTCGCCCTCAACGACGCGGTAGACCGGCTCGGCGATCACCTCGCCGATCACCGCCGCCTGCAGGTCCCATTTCGCGAGGATGTCGCGGACGGTGGTTTCGCGGCCCCGCTTCGCCACCACGAGCATCCGCTCCTGCGACTCGCTGAGCAGGATCTCGTAGGGCGTCATTCCCGGCTCGCGGACCGGGACTTTCGCGGTGTCGATCACCACGCCCACGTCGCCGCGGGCGGCCATTTCGGCGCTGGACGACGTGAGCCCCGCCGCGCCCATGTCCTGGATGGCGACGACGTCACCGCTGGCGATGAGCTCGAGCGTCGCCTCGAGGAGGAGCTTCTCGGTGAACGGGTCGCCGACCTGCACGCGAGGCCGCTTGGCCTCGCTCTCGTGGGAGAGGTCCTCGGAGGCGAATGACGCGCCGTGAATCCCGTCACGGCCGGTCCGCGCGCCCACGGCGAGGATGGGGTTGCCGACGCCCTCGGCCTTGGCGCGGATGAGCTCCTCTTCGCGCAGCACGCCGATGCACATCGCGTTCACGAGCGGGTTCCCCTCGTACGAGGGGTCGAACATGATGTCGCCCGCGACGGTGGGGATGCCGACGCAGTTGCCGTAGTCGCCGATGCCCTTGACGACGCCTCCCACGAGGTAGCGCACGCGGGGCGATTCCAGCGACCCGAAGCGGAGCGAGTTGAGCATCGCCACGGGGCGCGCGCCCATCGTGAACACGTCGCGCAGGATCCCGCCGACGCCGGTGGCGGCGCCCTGGTACGGTTCCACCGCCGACGGGTGGTTGTGCGACTCGATCTTGAACGCGACGGCCAGGCCGTCGCCAAGGGAGATGACGCCGGCGTTCTCGCCCGGGCCCTGCAGCACCCACGGGGCCTTCGTGGGGAGCGTCCGCAACACCGGCCGGGAGTGCTTGTACGAGCAGTGCTCGTTCCAGAGCGCGCTCACGATCCCCAGTTCCGTGAACGTAGGCTCGCGGCCGAGCATGGCCACGAGGCGCTGGTATTCGTCGTGCGTGAGCCCGTGCTCAGCGACGAGCGCGGGGGAAATGACCGGGTCGCCGGGGCGCTGGGTCGGGGTCACTGGCCGGGCAGGCTCCTGAAGAACTCGGCGAACATGGCGGCAAACCGATGGTCCTTCACCTTGCGGAGGACGTCGAGTTCGCCGCGATCAAGCCACATGCCGCCACACTCGTCGCACACGTCGATCGCGACATTGTTGGAGACGACCTCACGGAGGTCCGAGCCGTCCTTCGGGCACTTCATGTAGTGCGACTTGCGCTCGGCGGCCTGGCGATCGGCGTCGAGCCGCGCGCGCATCTGCTTCACGAGTTCGGCGTCCTGCTTGAGGAAGTATTCCTCTTCGTTGGAACTGGGCTTGTCGGTCATGGCGATGGCCGTTGAGGGGGGTCAGGCACTGACGGTGGCGAGCAGCGATTCGAACAGGACGCGCCCGTCGGAGGAGCCAAGCAGCGGCTCCATGGCGCGTTCGGGGTGGGGCATGAGGCCCACCACGTTCCGTTCGGTGTTGCAGACGCCGGCGATGTTGCGGCTGGCGCCGTTGGGATTGGCGGCGGCGGTGGGCTGGCCGGCGGCGTCCACGTACCGGAAGATCACCTGGCCCTCGCCTTCGAGTCGGTCGAGGTCCTCGTCCGACGCGGTGAACCGGCCCTCGCCGTGCGCGATGGGCATCGTCAGGCGCTGCCCGGCCGCCGCGGCGGCCGTCAACGGGGTATCCGTGCGTTCCACGCGGACCGTGACCGGCATCGAACGGTAGCCACGGTCATTGCGGAGCAGGGCGCCGGGCAGCAAGTGCGCTTCGCAGGCAATCTGGAAGCCGTTGCAGATGCCGATCACCACGCCGCCGCGCTTCGCGTGCGCGACCACCTCGCGCATGATCGGGCTGAACCGCGCGATGGCGCCGGCCCGCAGGTAGTCGCCGTACGCGAACCCGCCGGGGAGGATGACGACGTCGGACCCCTCGAGGTCGTGCGCCTTGTGCCAGAGCATCACGGCGTCCTGGCGGAGGTGCTCGACCACGGCAAACCAGGCGTCCTCGTCGCAGTTCGACCCCGGAAAGCGGACGATGCCGAACTTCACGCGGCCTCCGGCGCGCCGATCACGAAGTCTTCCGTCACGGGGTTGGCGAGCAGTTTCTGGCACATGCCCGCTGCGGCCTCGCGGGCCGCGGCCTCCGAATCGGCGGCGAGCTCGATGACGAGATGGCGGCCCACGTGCACCTCGTCGACGGCGGAAAAGCCGAGGGTGTGGAGGGCGTCGGTGACGGCCTTGCCCTGCGGGTCGAGGATACCACGGCGGGGCAGCACGTCGACGGGAACGCGGAACTTCATTCGGGCGAATCCGGGCTGGGGGAACGGTCGGGGGGGTGCTGGTGGCCGCGGCGTCCGCGGCGGCGGCGGCCGGGGCGCGGGGGGGAGGCCACGTCCACCGCGGCCGGGGCGTCGTCGGGCTCGTCGTCGTGCGCATCGGCGAGGTAGGCCTCCGCCTCGTCGGCCACCCCGGCGGCTTCACGACGGGGCGCCCGCTCGAGCAGCCCGCTCACGGTGGCCGCGACCAGGCCGTAGACGACGTACAGCATGCCAACGGGGAAGAAGAACTCCCGGGGCAGGAAGATCAGCCCCAGCGCGAGCCCGATCACCACGAGCAGGCCGAGGATGCCGCGCACGTTGCGCAGGCTGAAGGTGGGCAGCGCCGGGTACGGGACGTCGCTCACCATCAGGAACGCGAGGCCGGCCATGAGGTACCGGAGCAGCTGGTGCCACGGCAACTCGCCGATCAACGTCTCGTTGTACAGCGGCGTCTGGCTGAACCAGTAGTAGGAGGCCAGCACGCCGCCGGCCGCCGGGCTCGGCAACCCGTGGAAGTAGGTCTTGGGCCGGCCGGCCTGTTCGACATTGAAGCGCGCCAGGCGGATCACCGCGCACGCCGTGAACCCGAACACGAGCAGCCAGTCCCATCCGTCCTTGTGGAGGACGGCGAAGTACATGATCATCGCCGGCGCGAGGCCGAACGTGATGGCGTCGACGAGCGAGTCGAGCTCCTCGCCGAAGCGTGAGCCCGTGCCCGTGGCGCGTGCGCCCCCCCCCGCCAGCGCGTCGCCCACGCCGCCGATCAGGACGAAGAGGACGGCGCGGCCGTAGTCGCCGCGTGCCGCGGCCACCAGCGCGAACACGCCGAAGAACAGGTTGGCCAGGGTGACGCCACTGGGCAGCATCACCATGGCCGGCCGGGGCAGCCGCGGGCCCACCATCAGCGTTCCGCCAGCACGGTCACGCCGGCGGACACGTGGTCGCCCACGCGGACCTTGACCGCGGCGTCGGCCGGGACGAACACGTCCACGCGCGACCCGAAGCGGATGATGCCGAACCGCGCGCCCTGCGCCGCCGCGTCACCGTCGCGGCTGTACGTGACGATGCGGCGCGCCACGAGGCCGGCGATCTGGCGCACCAGCACCCGGCCGATCGGTGCCTCGATGCCCACCGACGACTGCTCGTTCTCGAGGCTCGCCTTTTCCACGGCGGCGTTGAGGAACTTGCCGGGGTTGTAGTGCACGTAACGCACCGTGCCGGACACGGGATACCGGTTCACGTGCACGCTGAACACGTTCATGAACACCGAAATGCGCTTCGACGGGCCGCGGAGGAACGCGGGCTCGTGCACGTCCGTGACGTGCACGACCTTCCCGTCCGCCGGGGAGATCACGAGCGCGTCGCCACGCGGTCCGTCGCGTTCCGGGTCGCGGAAGAAGTACGCCACCCAGAGTGCCACGAGCGCCACGATGGCGGCCAGCGTGACGCGCACGGGCGTGGGCGCGGCGGCGGCGCCCCACACGGCGCCGGCGGCGAGGACCGTGGCGACGGCGATGAACGGCACGCCCTCCCGGGCAAATCGCATCAGGCGCCCGGCACCGGCAGCGTGGTGCCGGTGAGAAGCTTGTACGCCTCACGGTAGCGGCGGCTGGTGGCGTCCACCACCTCTGCCGGAAGCCTTGGCGGCGGCGCGTTGCCGTCCCACCGCCCGGACTTGCGCTCGCCCTCGAGGTAGTCGCGCAGGGGCTGCTTGTCGAAGCTTGGCTGCGTGCCGCCCGGCCGGTACTTGTCGGCCGGCCAGAATCGCGAGCTGTCGGGCGTGAGCACCTCGTCGATGAGCACGATTTGCCCGCCCACGCGGCCGAACTCGAACTTGGTGTCGGCGATGATGATGCCGCGCCCCGCGGCGATGTCCCGGCCGCGCCCGTACACGAGTCGCGAAAGCCGCTCGAGCTCCGCCGCGGTGGCGTCGCCGAGCAGCTTCCGGACCTGGGCGACGGTGATGTTCTCGTCGTGGCCGACGTCGGCCTTCGTGGCGGGGCTGAAGATGGGCGGGTCGAACCGGTCGCTCTCCACGAGGCCCTTGGCGAGGGGCTCGCCGGCGAGCGTGCCGCTCGCCTTGTACTCCTTCCATGCGGACCCCGAGAGGTAGCCCCGGATCACGCACTCGACGGGGATCACCTCGGCCCGCTTGCAGAGCATTGCGCGCCCGACGAGCGCCTCGCGGTGCGCGGCGAGCGCCGGCACCTCGCGCACGATCTCGTCCACGTCGGCCGAGAGCATGTGGTGGGCGAGGTCGCGCTCGAATTGGCGCAGCCACCACGCGGTGATCTGCGTGAGCACGGCGCCCTTGAAGGGCACCAGCTCGTTCATCACGACGTCGAATGCGCTGACGCGGTCGCTGGCCACGAGCAGCAGGCGGTTCGCGTCCACGGCGTACACGTCGCGGACCTTCCCGCGGCGCACGCGTTCGAGAGGGAGGTCGGTCTGGCCAACGACGGCGGTCATACGCGTACTTCCTCGGTCTGGGGAGCGGGGGAGGCCGACCCGAGGAGCGGGTCGGCGATCTCGGTCAGGAACTCGTCGACCTGCTGCGGCGCGCGCCCGACGAACCGGAGGGGGTCGGCGGCCGCGCGGATGTCGTCCATCGGCACGCCGAAGGCGGCGTCGGCCGCGAGCCGCTCGAAGAGGTCGTTGCGCGCGCCCTCGTCCTTCATCGCCCGCGCGGTGGCCACGCTGTGGCGGCGGATGACCTCGTGCGCGTGCTGGCGATCGCCGCCACGCTCGACGGCGCGCACGATGAGCGCCTCGGTGGCCATGAACGGCAGTTCGTCGGCGACGCGGGCGCGGATCCTGGCGGGGTGCACCTCGAGGCCGGAGACGACGTTGGCCCAGAGGATGAGGATCGCGTCGGCGGCGAGGAACGCCTCGGGAATCGTGATGCGGCGGTTCGCGCTGTCGTCGAGGGTGCGCTCGAAGTACTGCACGCTGTGCGTCTGGTTGGCGTTGGACTCGAGCGACAGGACGAACCGGGCCAGCGAGTTGATGCGCTCGCAGCGCATCGGGTTGCGCTTGTAGGCCATCGCGCTCGACCCGACCTGTTCCTTCTCGAACGGCTCCTCGATCTCGCCGAACGCCTGGAGCAACCGGAGGTCGCCGGCGAACTTGGCCGCGCTGGCCGCGAGGCCGGACACCACGTCGAGCACCTGGGCGTCGAGTTTGCGCGTGTAGGTCTGGCCGGAGACCGGGATCGTGGCGTCCATCCCCATCGCGGCGGCGACCCGGCGGTCGAGCTCGCGCACCTTGCCGTGGTCGCCCTTGAACAGCTCCAGGAAGCTCGCTTGTGTGCCGGTCGTGCCCTTCACGCCGCGGAGCGGGAGCCGCGCCAGCCGGTGGTCGATTTCCTCGACGTCGAGGACCAGGTCCTGCATCCACAGCGTCGCGCGCTTGCCCACCGTTACGAGCTGCGCCGGCTGGAGGTGGGTGTAACCGAGGGCCGGCTCGGCGCGCCAGGTGCGGGCGAAGGTCGCGAGGGCGCGGAGCACCGTGAGCGCGCGCTCGCGGAGTAGTTGCAGGCCACGCCGCATCTGGAGGATGTCGGTGTTGTCGGTGACGTATGCGCTTGTCGCCCCGAGGTGGATCACCCCGCGGGCGGCGGGAGCGGCGTCGCCGAAGGCGTGCACGTGGGCCATCACGTCGTGCCGGAAGCGCTTCTCGTACTCCGCCACGGCGGCGAAGTCGATGTCGTCGAGGTGCGCGCGCATCTCCGCGATCGCGGCGTCCGGGATGGCGACGCCCAGGGCCTTCTCGGACTCGGCGAGGGCGAGCCACAGCCGGCGCCAGAGGCCGTGCCGCGTCTGCGCCGACCAGAGCTCGAGCATCGCGGCGCTGGCGTAGCGCTCGCCAAGGGGAGACGTGTACCGGGCGGTCACGGCTGGATGGAGAAGTCGGTATAGTAGGACCGTCCGCCCCGCTCGAAATACATCCGGATGCGGCCCTTGCCGGAGAACGACTCGAGCACCTGCTTGGCCTGCCGGGCGTCGCGGATGGTGGTGTTCATCACGCGGTAGATGACGTCGCCGGTGGCGAGGCCCAGATCCTCGGATACCCGCGGGGTCACCGAGACGATGAGGGCGCCGCCGTTGCGGTACTGGATGTTCCGCTCGGCGCGGATGGCGGGGGTGACGTCGACGAGTTCGAGATCGCGCAGCACGGAGACGCGCGGCGCCGTGACTTCGGGCCGGTCGGCCACCGTCACCCGCACCGGGACGTCGCGCCCGTCGCGGCGCACCACGAGCGGCACCTCGTCGCCAACCCGCAGGTCGAGCAGCTCGGCCTCCCAGTCGAAGCCATTGCGCACCACGCGGTCACGCGAGCGAACGATCACGTCGCCGCGCCGGATCCCGGCTTGCGCGGCGGGGGATTCGGGAGTCACCTGCGACACCACGGCGCCGCGAGTCAGCGCCTGCCGGTCGGCGGGATCGGTGGACGGCTCCTCGATGCGAACGCCGATCCACGGCTGCCGCGCCCGGCCGTGCGCGATGAGATCCTCGGCGACCCGGCGTGCCCGGTCGATGGGAATCGCGAACCCGAGGCCGACCGACCCCCCGTTCGGCGAGTAGATGGAGCTGTTCACCCCGATCACCTCGCCGAGCGCGTTCACGAGCGGTCCGCCCGAGTTGCCGGGGTTGATGGACGCGTCGGTCTGGATCATGTCGAGGTACACGCCGCCCCCATCGCTTCGGGCGGTGAGGTTGCGTCCGGTCGCGCTGATGACGCCGGCGGTCACGCTCGGCTCCACGTTGCCCAGGACGAAGCCGAAGGGGTTGCCGATCGCCACGGCCCACTCGCCCACGATGACGTCGCGCGACGTGCCGAGGGTGGCAACGGGCAGCCTGGCGGCCGGGATCTGCAGCACCGCGAGGTCGTTGTTCTCGTCGATCCCGAGCAGCTTGGCCTGGTAGGTCTGGCCGTCGCGCATCGCCACGCTGATCCTCGTGGCGCCCGCAACGACGTGGGCGTTGGTGAGGATTACGCCGTCGGCGCGGATGATGAATCCCGAGCCGATGCCGGCCGACGTCTGCTCGCGGCTCTGCGGCCCGAAGAAGAAGTCGTATGTCACGACCTTCTGGACCGCCTCCGTCTGCACCGTCACCACGGACGGGGCGATCCGCGCGACCGCCTCGGTGATGGCCGTGCGCCGCTGCGCGCTGATCGCATCGGCGTTCGTGCCCCGCTCCGCGCCTCGCTGGGCGGTGTGCGGCGCGCCGAGGGGCTCCGCGCTGATGGTCGACGCCTGCGCGTCGGACGGCGACGGCACCGCGGCGCCACAGCCGAGCGCGGCCAGGGCCGCGAGGCCGGCGGCCAGGCCGGTCGGGAAGCGGAGGACGGGGCCGGCGGTCACTTCTGGCGCTTGCCCTTGGTCCGTCGGGCCACGGCGACGAGGAACCGGTCGAGGCCGCGGTCCGTCAGCGGGTGCTGGAGGAGGCTCCGCAACACCTCCGGCGTGACAATGGCGACGTCGGCGCCGGCGACGGCGGAGGCGGCGAAGGCCGACGCGTTGGCCGGGCCCGCCGCGGCGACGTCGCATTCGGTGCCGCCGTGGTCGAACGCTGCGCGAAGGTCGCGCAACACCGACGCGCCGTCGGCGCCCACCGTGTCGAGCGTGTCGGTGGACACCGTCACCATCGCGGCTCCGGCGTGCGCCGCGAGGATGCCCTGCGCCGCCGAATACACCAGCGTGGCCGCGACCGTCACGCCGTCGGCCGTCAGGCGGCGGATGGCGGGCACGGCGTCCTCGATGAACGGTACGGCGACGATCAGGCGCTCCGTGAGCTTCCGCAGGTCGCGGGCGCCCCGCACGATCTCGGACGCGCTGACGGCGGGGACGCTCGCGCACACGGGGAGGCGCGTGGCCCGCGCGATCTCCGCGATGAGGTCCCGCGCGTCGGCGTGCGGCGACTCGCTCGCGATGACGGTCGGCGTGGCCACGACGCCGTCGATGAGCCCGGCGTCCGCGGCCCAGCGGATGTCGTCGATCGACGTGGTGGCAAGGAACAGGCGCATGCGTCAGGTCCCGAGGTAGAGGTCGGCGGGGTAGGTGACCTGCTCGAGGACAAGCCCGCACGCGGGGGCCGGCTCGGACACGTCGCC
>JAYEKC010000315.1:0-2779 GCA_034716715.1 Gemmatimonadota bacterium
TGGAAGGCCATCAACCAGGGCCTGCGCTCGCAGCACATCCCCGATCCCACGGCGGAGGTGGGCCACTGCGTGCACCGCATCGCCATGCACCCGTCGCGGCCCAACACCCTCTTCATGCAGAAGCACTGGGACGTGATGCGTTCCGACAACGCCGGCGACTCGTGGACCGAGGTGAGCGGCAACCTCCCCACCGACTTCGGCTTCGTGATCGACGTGCACGCCCACGAGCCGGAAACCATCTACGTCATCCCGATCACGAGCGACCAGCACCACTTCGTGATGGACGGCAAGCTGCGCGTGTACCGCAGCCGCACCGGCGGCAACGAATGGGAGCCGCTCGCGAAGGGCCTGCCGCAGGAGAACTGCTACGTGAACGTCCTCCGCGACGCGATGGCCGTGGATTCGCTCGACAAGTGCGGCATCTACTTCGGCACCACGGGCGGGCAGGTGTATTGCTCGAACGACGCCGGCGACACCTGGGCGCCCATCGTGCGCGACCTCCCGGCCGTCCTTTCGGTCGAGGTCCAGACCCTCGCGTGAGCGGCATCCGCATCGTGATCCCGGCGGCGTTGCGCCAGCTCTCCGGCGCGCCCGCCGAGTTCACGCTCGACGTTCCCCAGCCCGTGACGCAGCGCACCGTGCTCGACGCGCTCGAGGCGCGCTACCCCATGCTCCGTGGCACGCTGCGCGACCACGCCACCAAGCAGCGCCGCGCCTTCATCCGGTTCTACGCGTGCGAGGAGGACCTCTCGTACGGCTCGCCGGACGATGCCCTGCCCGACGCCGTGGCCGAGGGCCGCGAACCGTACCTCGTGATCGGCGCCATCGCCGGGGGCTGACGCCGGGCCGGGCCCCGGCCCACTGGTGTATCTTGGCCGCATGACGCCCGTCATCACTTGCGTGGAGGACCTCCGCCGCCTCGCCGAGCAGCGCGTGCCGCGGATGTTCTACCAGTACGCCGACGCCGGCAGCTGGACCGAAAGCACCTACCGCGCCAACGAGGCCGACCTCCAGGCCATCAAGTTCCGCCAGCGCGTGGCCGTGAACCTCGAGCACCGCAGTACGCGCAGCACGATGGCCGGCACCGAGGTGGCGATGCCCGTCGCGCTGGCCCCCTGCGGCATGACGGGCATGCAGCACGCCGACGGCGAGATCCTCGCCGCGCGCGCCGCCGAGCGGTTCGGCGTGCCATTCACGCTCTCGACGATGAGCATCTGCTCCATCGAGGACGTCGCCGCCCACACGACGAAGCCGTTCTGGTTCCAGCTCTACGTGATGCGCGACCGCGCGTTCGCCGAGGCGCTCATCGAACGCGCCCGCGCCGCGAAGTGCAGCGCCCTCGTGCTCACGCTCGATCTCCAGATCCTCGGCCAGCGCCACAAGGACCTCCGGAACGGCCTCTCCGCCCCGCCCAGGCTCACGCTGCGCAACATCGCCAACATGGCCACCAAGCCCCGCTGGGGCCTCGGCATGCTCGGCACGAAGCGGCGCTTCTTCGGCAACATCGTCGGTCACGCGAAGGGCGTGGACACCATGAAGGAGCTGTCGCACTGGTCCAACGAGCAGCTCGACCCGCGCCTCAACTGGGGCGACGTCGAGTGGATCAAGAAGAGATGGGGCGGCACGCTCATCCTGAAGGGCATCCAGGACGCCGAGGATGCGCGGCGCGCCGCCGACTCCGGCGCCGACGCCCTCATCGTCAGCAACCACGGCGGCCGGCAGCTCGACGGCGCCGAGTCGAGCATCCGCGCGCTTCCCGCCATCGCGGACGCCGTGGGGTCGCGGATCGAGGTCCACATGGACGGCGGCATCCGCACCGGCCAGGACGTCCTCCGCGCCATCGCCCTCGGCGCGAAGGGCACCTACATCGGCCGGGCGTACCTCTACGGGCTCGGCGCAATGGGCGAGGCCGGCGTCACGAAGTGCCTCGAGCTGATCCACCGCGAACTCGACCTCACGATGGCGTTCTGCGGGCGCACGATGATCGCGCAGGTGGACCGGAGCATCCTCCTGCCCGGGACCGCGCCCGCCTAGGGCAGCCGGCGGGCGATCAGCGGCCGACGTGCCGCGACGTCAGGGCTGGTAGCGGGGCGGCGTCCATCGCGGCTCGGCGTGGTCCATCATCCACACCGCGCCCACTCCGCAGATGGTGCACGCGGCGCGCCCCGCCCCGTAGAGGGCGATGTCCGCCTCCGCGCCGCACGACGGACAGGTGGCCTTCACCGTGCGGAGCCCGTCGAGCGGCAGGCCGTTCCTCACGATCCGCGCCACCATCGCGTCGGGCTCGACCTCGCCGAGGGGACAACGTCCCGTGCAGTCCTCGCCGAGGTCGAGGCAAACGACCTCCTCGTCGTGGACCTCCGCCTGCCCGTCGTGGTGCACGCCCGGCGTGATCACCACCCGGACGGCCTTCGCGCACGCCTTGCAGTAGAGCTTGGTATTCATGGCTCGACGCCCCGGTGCGGGAATGCCCGACGGGCCACGGCGCCCGGCGGGACGTTCGCAATTCCGGGTGCGCGCGTGGCCCGGGGTGTCGGCGTTTCGGTGGACGCCGTGCGGGGATTCCCCCGGCAGTGCGAAATGGCCCCGCCTGATGAGCGCGCACCCTACATTGCCTTTCCATGGTGCCGGACTGGCCCTCCCGGATCCACGACACATTCCGTCGTGAGCGCGTACGGCAGGTGGGGTTCGTGCCCGACGCGGGGCACGCGCGCCTCATCGAGCTGTGCCGCGACGACCCCGCGATTTGCGACGTGGTGCTCACCACCGAGGAGGAGGG